>QIGM01000145.1 GCA_003230795.1 bacterium | reverse complement strand
CTGATCGTCAGACCAGTACAATTCTTTCCTAATTGCAGGAAGGAAACTCATCCTTTCAGTAATCATCGTCTGATAGACGTCCATTACCCCGCGGACGCCGCGCTTGTCCTCGATGGCGAGAAAGTACATCGACGCGCGAGCGTAGTCCTGGGCGGAGCCACCAAAAGTGAAGCGATTTGGCTGTTCTCGAAGCGATTGTCTCGCTCTCGCGGCAGTTTTTCGCTTTAGTCCGCTAGCACTAAGCAGGGAGGACTGCTTTGCAGCATGCATCTCAAACCATGTCGCAAACCCCTCTGCGCGCATTCGATTATGTCGAGGGGCTTTTCGCAGCATGAAATACTCTACGGCGTGTCCCATTTCGTGAACCAAGACTTCTGCAAGATCGGAGTCAGCCACAGATGCTTTTGAAGCTCGTGCGCCACCACAACCGGCGGCAACTCTTTGACCGACGATATAGATGTTTGCAGGAGGCGTCATCCACCCTGGGTGACAATTGCCGACGAGTTTTGCTGGTATCTGCGTTTGTGGAAGATCCGCATCCATGAATACGACCTGCCAATCCAGATTCAAACGCTGCAGGTCGCTTGGGAAAGCAGCTGTTCGAAGTGAACGACTAACTGTTTGCGCAGCCGCAGCCATCGCACGCATGGGCGTTCTACCAAAGAGCGTTTCGACGCTACGTGGCCAGCGAAGCTCAATTGTGCCTACCGAGGTAGATAAGCTTTCACGCCGAGTGTTACCCGCAAGCCTAATTTTATTTGGTTTCGCTAGATGAATATTTTGAGGCTGTCCCGCGCTGGCATCGAAACACCGAGCATGACGCCGATATCGCGTGGGAACTTGATGCAGCGAGCGTACTTGTTTTCGCTCTCCACTCTTTGTGATGTACTGGCAGATTTGTTTCTTGCGTTGCGCATGAGCTAGCGTCGCGTTCGAGAGAGAAAGAAGAAGAATCAGTAAAGGAGCCAATTGCAGAGAAGTAGCTGCTAACGATAGAATCGAGGCGCTACTGAATCGCGTTTTCCTGAGCATGATCGCTATTCCGAGTATGGTTATTTGTTTTTCAAAGCCCTCTCTTTTTCTCGGCATACCTGTAGATATTCTAAATAGTTAGGAGAACTTCTAGGATAAACGTAAGCGTTCAGGTGGGTTAAATTTTCTATAAAGAGCAGGTCATTAACCTTGTAATTCTAGTCCAGTACGAAATTGATTTGTCGACTCGTACTAGCATGGACTTACAACGTTTAATGGCTCGTTCTTGCAGAATTCTCTTACCCACCTGAACGCTTACGGATAAACAAAAAGAAAACGGGAGCTTAAACATGCGACTAGTTAGGCCTAGTGTTGAGACCGAGTTAGAGATATTTCCCACGGATGGGCCTGAATCGGTTCGAGTGGTGTTTTCACTCATTGAACCCAGCGTTACAGATGAAACGCGAAAGCGTTTGCGTGAGATTTTTTCGTAAGATGAAAAATTAATAATGCGCAGTCAGAATACAAGAAACATTAAAAATACGGCGTTGAAAGTTCCTTCTTTCAACGCCGTTGTGAATTACCGAATTTCATCCTTTCTCGAAGTCGCGTCGTCGCCATCGTTTCCAGGTGCGCCGTCGCCTTCCGGTTCGTCATCCATCGCGTCATACACGTCATCCTGACTTGAAGAAGCGCTCGAACTTTCGGACGATACACCACGAGTGAGGTGGTCAATTAGCGTCTTCTTTGGCGTCAACCAGAAGCGGGTGATACACCAATAGAGTCCGATAACACGCGAAAGTGAGACGATCACCTTACCAGAGCGCGTTTTTAGAGCCACTGAGCCCGCACCATGAGTAGCCACTTCGCTGTAGTCGAAGGGATCCTCTTCCATGTGCAAACCAATTAGCTCATGGGTGTCCTGCTTGCCGTCAGGTTGTATGACGACTAGATGGGTCTGGGTCAGATGTACTCGAGGTCGCATCCAGCGTGCCCATAACCAAGCTGCACTCCAAACGACGGCCGCTATGATGGTGAAGACTGCATAGGCGCCGCTCGAAGCTTGCGGGGCAAGCGAACCGAGACCCGCCGCCATTCCGTGATATGGCTGGAACCAACCTAGGCTCGGCACGTAGGGACTGACTGCTTCGAGAATCGCAGGGATGCCAAATATGCAGACCGTCCCGAAAAAGACGATCAAAAACATACCCTTAGACAGGTTGAAGCGGTAAGAAACCGCCCAAACAGCCGTCGCAGCAAGTGTGATCCAAAAGATCGCAAAAGGCGAGAACAGAGCCCAGGAAGCTTCAGTCTCAATCGCGCGTTGAAAAAAGAGCGCGAGTACACCGACCTTGACCAGATCCGAAGCAAGGATCTCTGGTGGTTGGTCATACAGCTTCAATAAGGGCTTCACATTATTATCCTTCATCATTCTCTCCATTACGTGGTGACGGGAAAAGTGGTACAGGGAACCGAGTAGGAAGCACATCCCTACTCGATTCCCTGCATGAGAATGAAGTTAAACCTTATACTATTCTGACTGCGCTTATCGAAAGATTAGCTTTCGA
>QIGM01000478.1 GCA_003230795.1 bacterium | reverse complement strand
CCTTTAAATTGCCGCTGAGCAAGGCGTTAGCTGAATAAGAGCGTGGGAAATTACATACTGTGAAATACAGTCATAAGCACGGAACAAAAAATCCTGTAATTGAGCAGGAAGAGAAATCTATATTGCTTGCAGTAGATCGTGCTTTATCTTCTTCATCCAATTCACAAACGATTGGAAGAAATGGCGAGCTTCCTCTACTAGCTTTTTTTAATAGATATCTTCCCCCAACTTTTAGGGCTGTGTCAGGGCACTTCATAACACCAAGCGGAACTATCTCTCCTCAAATTGACGTTATGATTCTAGACTCTAGATATCCATTGCTTGCCGAAAACCTTGATGGTTCGGTATTGGCGATGCTTCACTCTGTAATCCAAACAACTGAAGTAAAAACGAATCTAACTTCAGTCGATATTAAAAAAATATCTAGTGATACTAAGAAAATTCGCATCCTTATGAATGAGGTTGATATTTTCAACGGATGTGAATCATTCAGTGCGCCAATTACACATGCATTTGCCTATCGAATTAAAAACAAGCTAGAAACAATCGAACAATCATTTCAAGAGCATTGTGAACCAGATGCTTTTCACTTCGATCTAACAATTTTAAGATTATTAGAGCCTAATTTAAAATCTAAAGAAATTGGCTGCGAGCTCCACTATGAATCTCTAACAACCGAGGGTGAGAGTAAGTTGAAAGAAGAGTATGACGTGCCTATAAGTAACTTCAAAGGCGGATTTTTGTTTGGTACTCGTGCAAGCTATACTCCCTTATCAGATATTTATTACTCCTTAGTCCAGAATGGTTATTACATGCTGGGAGATAGAGACTTCACGTTCAATGATATAGGTGAGCACGTAATGAGTTACATGTCTTGGTCTACTGCATCATGGAGTGAGCTATATGAATAATCAGCTAACAATTAGCTCAAGCGGACGTAAAAAACACGCCGCTTAGCATGGCGTTAGGCGGCGTTTAACTCCGCAAAAATTAATGCGGGTTTGGTGTCGCGGAAAGTTCATCGCTTTTAGCCAGTCTGGTGGTGCGCTGTCAGTTGGTGATGTGGTGTCTGGTAGTTTGGGCCAGCCCTGGCATGGGCCTCAGTAGCAACGCCGCTATACCCTGAGTCTGCATCCCGGCAACCAGGTAGCGTGGGCTGTTTCGAGTGCTCGGTGGTTTACTGGGCAGTGGTCCATTAGCCAGTATGTTTTCTTTTCAATGCAGTGCAGGGTTTGAGGGGGCGCAAACATTCATGCATTTTTCTATCGTCAGGTTCAGCGCCCAACAAGCGCACCCAGTAAGCCGCTTCGCGGCCGGACCGCGTTAACACACGGCCGCTGGTGCTTATCGTTAGGGGCTCAAGAACGCGGAATCTTTATGAAACAACTATCTTCGCAACATCTAGAGGCTTCGATTCAATCGACGCTTAACGATCCGAATGCAACTCGTGCGAGTCGAACTTTGCGTGAAGTGGCGGCTAATGGGTGCAGACTACTTCGTGAGAGTAAACCTGAACAAGAGGCGACAGTTAGGGTTGCAATAGCAAGCGCATATGGGCATCTCGCAGCTGTAGCTACGAATCAATCAGACCGCTCCAAATACAGGGCGTCCGGCCTCCGGGTTTGTTCTGATGGTCTCCGATCTCGACCGACTTCAGGAGAACTCGTATTGGCTTGGTCTGAGTTTGTAGTTTCTTGGGCATACGATTCGCTCTGCCCCTCCAGAAGAGAACTCACCCAAGCAAACCTTGCGCATGCATGGCGTAACTGTCGTGATGCACTTGCTGATCACGATAATTACGAACTGACCATTGCGTTACTTTCTCAGTGGTCGTCGGTGCTTCGATGCCAAGCAGCGTTCTATGGCCGACCGGGGGGTTGGAAATACATACGTC
This sequence comes from bacterium, assembly GCA_003230795.1. Taxonomy (GTDB): domain Bacteria; phylum Bdellovibrionota_C; class UBA2361; order SZUA-149; family SZUA-149; genus SZUA-149. Next base: position 623 of record QIGM01000478.1, on the reverse strand, counting down.
GAGCGCTGAATATTTCAGAATCTAACTGCGTTGAGAACAAAGAAAGCGCGCTAGCCCACTTGGACTTCGGATTAACACTTTGGTCCGCAGCGCGGTTCGCCCGTACCGAGGACGATTTCTATGCCCAGTCACAGCGCGCTGAAATTCATCTCCGAGAAGCCCATGCCCTTGGTGCCTCAATAGCAACGCTAACTTTGGCACGTTTTCTTCGGCAGACTTACCGACCAATACAGGCCATCGAAATGTTTAGGGAGTATGCTAGGCGAGAGAAACGCATACGGATTATTTTCCCGGAGTCACATATCGCAGGCGAAGCCGCGATCATGTTAATCCATAAAAAAATGGAGGAAGACAAGCGACAAGAATTACTTGCGTGGGTCGATTCGTTGCTGTCAAACGCGGTTGAAGCTGGATATTCAAGTGCGCGTCGCTTGTTACCAATCGCGAGGATTCGCTTTTTCTTAGGCGAACTTGATACCGGCGCATATTTTCTAGGAGAGTTAATGCCGAACGGAGAACTTGATTGGAAAGAAGTAATTGCTACGGCTAGAAAGGCTTTCCGTGAAGAAAATAGTGACCTCCTTCAATCTGCATTCGCGCTTGGAATTACGGACGGCCATGTC
>QIGM01000539.1 GCA_003230795.1 bacterium | reverse complement strand
TTGCCTGCGTATGATGACGCATGACACTGTTGCCTTGTCGCAAGTTGATCTCAGCAAAATCATTTAGGCTAAGCGTGATGCCAAGGGTCTCGAGGGTGAGGCGATTGGCTTCGTAGAAAAGAGCCTCTGTGTCGACTAGCACACCGTCATTATCCCAAAGGATTGCTTCTATTTTAGTCGTGGAGTTTTTTGACACTTTCTTTGCTACCAATTTTTAAACTACCCATACTTTAAACTACCCATACTTTAAACTAATAGTGCAGTATCAAGTTCGTTTCGAATCTCTAGAAGTCTCTTTGCTTCTTGCGAACAACTCTCACTGAAGCAAATGCTTTTCAATAGAGAATAACTTTCAGTAATAGAGAATAACTTTCAGTAATCCATTCGAAGATATCTCCTTCACCTTCGAGTGCGTTGTCAACGTTTGAGAAAGCGCGCAGCGACGGCTCGATATATTGCTCGATTGACGCGCTAGAAGATTCTATGTCATTCGGCCAGGAATGCCCAAGCTGTTTCTCTATGGAAGTAACACTCGCCTTCCAATCCGAGAGCAGAGAATCAAAACTTACGAATGCGTTACGATAGGGATAGGAATGATAGAAAGCTTCGCAAACATAGCGTAACCATAGCACAAGAGAGAACTCGACTTCGGTTTGGTCTCGCTTTTGGAGCGAGAGAGCGACATCGACCGGATTGCGAATGCAATGAAGGAACATCGGTTCGACGTTTAGCTCATCAAAGATAGAGAGATATAGAGGGAGTAATACGCAGAGTCGTGGATCTTTCAGCCCCCATAGGGGTGACTCTCCGAAGTCACGACGAAGAATCTCTAAAAGTTTCTCCTTTGCTTCCAGAGTGATGTTGTGATTTAGCCAGTCAGCAGGGAGAGGGTCGGGTGAGGTCCAGAATCCCAAGAACTGCTTGAGCAATTCGTCGTTAATTCTCATCACGGGCTCGTGTTCCCAGTACCCACGAGGATTCACCGGTCCTTGATAAAAATCGTTTCCTAAGTCAATGCCGAGAAGGTTTATCGTTCTGCTTAGAGCTGAAGTGCCACTTCGGTGCATACCAAGAACGATTATCGCTCGGGATTTCTCAGCGCTGCTCATGTTTAAGAGAACTTATCAAATGAGTTATCGTCAAAGAGTCGGTCAGCACGTTTGGCCATTTTGCGGGCACCCAAGCTTACGCTTAGTAGAAGCACTCCGATGAAGATGAAAAATGTAGCGACCATTGCAACCAATAGCTCTGGCTTTAGCAGTATAAGAACACCGAAATTCCTGGGACGAGCAATCCGGAGGCAATCAAGGAAGTGCTAGGTATGCCTCCTCTCATCGCGCCCATGGGAATTGGGCCCGCATTGCCGCTCTGACGATTTTTTGCATCTTTATTTAAAAATACTACTTTTCCAAACATCTTAAGCCTCTACCAATCATAGGGTACTATTCTGTACCTAATGTGACCGTCTGCTGCGCCTTTAGCAAGTGGTAGACAGCAGTCGTGGAGAATACTGTCTACGTGAGCTTACGCTGTTCCTGCGGCATATAGGTCATCGAGAGAATCTCTATCAACTACAAGTTCAAAGTTGTCCAGCTTAGGGACTACTCGGAGATCCAGAAATTGCGAGAACTGCGGCTGGCTAGCGTAAAGCCACATGGCCGTACTATGATCATCTGGGAGATCTCGCAGTTCTTGGTATAGCTTGCGAGCTTCATCGTCTCCTTTGGCTAGGCAGCGTTCACAGTACGTATCCAATGCCGTGCAAAACTTCTCAGTCCACCAAACTTTTTCGTTTTTCACCTGCTCCGGCACGTAATTATCAGCAAGCCTGTTCTGCTCGAGGATGGGAACGCTCAGAGTTTTGAGAATTGAAAGGAGGACGCGTGTGCTATCACACTTGGGCAACCAACTAAAAAACCGCTCCGCCTGTTCAACACCTATACCTTCGGAGATGCTCCATTGGTACACCATAGGACCGAGAAAGCAGGCATCATCAAGGACGACAAAATCCAAGTTCACGATGAGGCTCGCGTCTTGAATGAGAGTATATTCATCGCCGATTTCAGCTTTGCCGTCAGTCACGACCAATGGAACATCGTTGGTGGTAAAACGACCATGGGGTAGTCGGACAGTAAGGCGTTCCGACGCTATTGCGCCGAAGTTATTTTCGGGCATTAAGAAGTTTCTGCTAAACGGGTGCGCAAGCTTGATTGCGATAGTGGCAAAGTCTCGGATGCGCTCGTCGTCGCTAGAAGAGCTAGGCATAAGGAACCTCCTTGATTTACAAAATGGAGTTAAGGGAGAAAGAACTAACGCCTTGAATACAAGTGTTGTACTCAAGGCGTTAGTCCCACCTATTCCGATATGCCGTTTGCCGTAAGATGTTGAAGGGGGTAAGGGAAACCTTAATCCACGACTGCTATCCCTGAAGAAAGATACCGGAAGAGGGATGCCTCAAGGAAGTCAGTCGGATTGAATTCTACTCAACAAGATAGATACCTAATCCTGGCTGTAATCTCAAGAACTGCAATCCTAATGATATGGGCGACAAGAAAAGTAGTATTTTTAGTCTCTTGCCTCTGCCCCGGACAGGCTTAAAACTTTGTTCTAAATCAGTAAGCGTTCAGGTGGGTAAGAGAATTCTGCAAGAACGAGCCATTAAACGTTGTAAGTCCATGCTAGTACGAGTCGACAAATACTAATCG
>QIGM01000484.1 GCA_003230795.1 bacterium | reverse complement strand
AGAATCGGCATCGCTTTGAGCGATCCTCTTGGGATGTTCGCTCAGCCACTTACGACAATTCCCAATAAGCAGCACTCCGTAATAAACGACCGATTAGGCCCTTTCGTAGCGCCTTGAAATATGGGTTGCTGTCTCCCATATTTCAAGGTACGGTTTGCTTATGATTCCACGCCATCAGCATCAAAGTGAACTAGGAAAGCTCCTTAAAAGTTACCCCATTGTAGGAGTGCTTGGTCCCCGGCAAATAGGTAAAACAACTCTTGCCAAGCAAGTTGCGGAACAACGGAAGGGGCCTACGACTCATTTCGACCTGGAAGATACTCGCGACCTTGCTCGCTTGAGCGATCCAGCCCTCACTCTCGAACCGCTCCAGGGCCTCGTGGTGCTTGATGAAATCCAGCGGAGGCCAGAACTCTTTCCATTCTTACGTGTCCTGGCTGACCGCAGACCTATCCGGGCTCGTTTTTTGGTATTGGGAAGTGCTTCTCCGGAAATGCTCAAGCAGTCTTCCGAATCGCTGGCGGGTCGTATTTCTTACTACGAGCTTCCCGGCCTCTCCTTGCCTGAAGTTAAGATAAAGAATCAATCTAAACTTTGGCTACGGGGCGGCTTTCCTGCCTCCTATACGGCGAGTACCAACTCGATCAGTGATTTATGGCGGCGCGATTTCATCAAAGCTTTTCTAGAACGCGACCTGCCTCAGCTCGGTATCCGCACACCCTCAGCCGTCCTGAGTCGTTTCTGGTCGATGCTTGCCCATTATCACGGTCAAATCTGGAACGCCTCGGAGTTCTCACGGTCTTTTGGGGTTACGAACAAGACAGTAAACCACTATCTTGACGTATTGACCTCGGCATTCGTTATTAGTCCACTACAACCTTGGCACGAAAATCTAAAAAAACGCCAAGTCAAAGCTCCAAAGATCTATTTTTCCGATACGGGCCTACTCCACTCGCTGTTGCGGCTTACGACGCTGGCCGACCTCAACTCTCATCCCAAAATTGGTGCTTCGTGGGAAGGCTTTGTCATTCAGCAAATCATCCAGCATTTGGGAGTTGCTGCCAACGAGCATTTTTTCTGGGCTACCCACGGCGGAGCCGAGCTGGACCTGCTAGTAGTCCGTGGTCGTAAGCGTTGGGGATTCGAAGTAAAACGCACCTCATCACCGAGCATTACTCCTTCGATGCGAACGGCAATGGCTGACCTTAAACTACAGCGGTTGTTTGTCGTACACGCCGGTAATCATTCGTTCGACATGACTAAGAAAATACGAGCCATTGCACTCAGCGAGCTACTCGATGAGTTAAAACCTTGGTAGTCGGCTCTCTTCCATCTGTGATGACTATAGAGCATTGAAAATGCTTTAAAACTCAAAGTCAATCGCCGTCGGTACAATTAATGCGAAGGGCGCAAAGGCGAGTATTTGACTCGGTAATCATTCTTCTATAGCTTGCCGTCCATGAACTTGAGCGTAAAAAAACGAACTATCGCCCTGGACGTGGGTGACGCCAGAATAGAATCGGCATCGCTTTGAGCGATCCTCTTGGGATGTTCGCTCAGCCACTTACGACAATTCCCAATAAGCAGCACTCCGTAATAAACGACCTATTCGGCGTATTAAGAGAGCATGAGGTCAGTTCCATCGTAATTGGACTACCCTATGAGCTAGATGGAAGCATCGGAGAACAGGGGCAAAAAGTCGAAGCCTTCCAGCGCCGTTTGAATAAGGCATTGGCGAAAGACGAACAGCTTTCGTCCATTGAAACACTGTTTTGGGATGAGAGGTTTACCACCGCTCAAGCCGACAGAGTCCTTGTCGGCTCCGGCTTAAAGAATTCCGATCGCAGCTCTGCGAGTGACCGAGTCGCCGCCGCCCTCATTCTTGAGGGGTATTTGGCGACAAATCCCATTTAAGCCTCCCAATCCCTAATTGCCGAGCAGTCGAATATAACGCTATATATTGTGAGCATACTTGGCACCTTTGAATCAGCGAAGGCGTCTAATTCATTGACTGTAAATTGAGCCCCTGTCGATATTTGGGCTTAAGAAATAGTTTTAATCGCACTGTGAACTAATCCGTTTCCGAGACCTGTTTTGAGTAAGCGCTTTTTTCTTCGATTTTTCGTCACCCTAGGAAGCCTTGGAGTCTACGTAATCCCGTTCCTAATTGGGCTGGGAATAGTCTTTTATTGGTTCAACCATACACTGCTAACAGCGCCAAAGCCTGAATCCAAAGATATTCAGATATTTGAGATAGAGACCGGCTGGAATATCAAAAAGATCTCCGCGGAACTACATGCTGCAGGATTGACGAATACCGACTGGAGCGTTGAGTTTCTTAGCAGCCTCGAAGACTACAAGAAGGGAGCAATTATCGCTGGGGAGTATTCGCTGTCTCCAAACCAAACTCCGCGAGAATTACTGAGCTCACTTCTTCAAGGAAAAACCATTGAGCATGATCTCGAGCTCACCGTAGGCCTCACCACGCGTGAAGTCGCTCGGTTAATTGCAAAAGCAAACCTCGCTCCTGAATCCGAAATCTATGCTGCACTTCGCAACCACTCGACAATGGTCCGCCTTGGCATTCCTTCCTACATCCCCGAAGGTTACCTTGTCGCTGGCTCCTATAAATTTCGTAAGCCGATTAGCTCACAGCAGATCGTTGTTGAAATCGTCAACAATTCAAAGAAGGCATTGGATGCTAAACTCGACGACTGGAAAGCTCGCTCATCTGCGCTTGGCTTCACACCCTACGAAATTCTCACGCTTGCCTCGCTGGTAGAAAAAGAAACTCCAGACGAAGCAACGCGGAAAGTATTATCTTCAATTTTCCACAATCGGCTACGCATTGGTATGGAGTTGGAGAGTCTACCAGCGATTCGCTACACACTTCCTGAAAGCCAAGAGAAAATAACTAAATCAGATATTTGGGCGCCTGGTCCTTATAACCTCTTTCAGAAAGTGGGCTTACCGCCAACGCCAATTTGCACACCAAGCTTCAACGCAATCGGAGCGGCGCTCTATCCTGCGGATACGGACTATCTTTACTTTCTCAAAGCCCCCGACGGCGAGTATCTCTATTCGGAGACCGGCAGTGAGCACAGAAAGAAACTCGAAAAATTCGGTCAAATTCCACCAAAGAAAAAAGTCACT
>QIGM01000314.1 GCA_003230795.1 bacterium | reverse complement strand
TTTAAAGAGGATTTGCAGGTTCTTCTACTTTCCTTGGTGTTTATAACTTTAGCAGCCAGACTCACTATGGACGACCTCTTGTTGTTTGATACCTCTGCGCTCCTGTTTGTTCTTGCACTTATATTTGTTGTGAGACCTATCACAGTATTCCTCTGCACTCTCCGCTCTTCGCTGAGCGTTCAAGAAAAGATCTTCTTATCGTTTTTGGCTCCGCGTGGAATTGTTGCTGCTGCCATTGCGAGTATTTTCGCGGAACAGTTATCGCGAATAGGAATGCCGGGGACAGAAGCGGTGGTTCCGATCACTTTCTTCGTCATTATCGGAACCGTTCTCTTCTATAGCGTGTTCTCTCCGCCACTTGCGAGTTTTCTTGGCCTTTCAAAGAAAGATCCAAATGGAATACTAATCGTCGGTGCCCAATCATGGATACTTGAAATTGCCGATGTCCTAAAAGCAAATGGTGGGGATGTGGTGCTTGTTGATACGAACTGGTCCCATGTAACTCGCGCCCGGCAGAGAGGGTTTGTCTGTCATTACGGAAGCATTCTCTCGGATGAACTTCACGAGTCACTCGAGATGACGCAGTTTGGCTCTCTGCTTGCGATGACCCAGAATGATGAGGCGAACTCCCTTGCCGCAGAGAGTTATAAACATCTGCTCGGTCGGGCGAATGTATATCAGTTGAGTCCTACAGTTAATCGAGGGCCTGCGGTCAAAGATACTCCGTCAAAGGAGCATCTGAAAGGGAGACTTCTGTTTACTGAAGACGTTACGTATGAGCGCTTACAGCGTTTGTTTCGGGCCGGCTATGAGGTGCGAGCGACGAAACTTACGAAGGAGTTTTCTTTGGCGGATTTTAAGAAGGGGCATGAAGCAACTTCTCTTCTTTTTGTTGTTCGGGCGGACGGAAACCGTTTCTGTCAGGGAATGAACGTTCAGTAGAAAGTGATGTTACTATCGTTGCCTTGGTTCCGGGGGCAGAAAGTCCGCTTGTGGCGGCTTAATTGAAGGTGTTGGGTTTTGCGAATGGTCAAGGTGTAGTTCTCTCCGGGCCAGGTGACTGTCGCACCTGTTCCCTGCGAGAACTACACCTTGACCATTCGCCCGTTCAGCTTCAATTCAGGCGCTTTGGCGCGGGGGCAGTACAAATAGCTTAGTCATCGCCTTAGGTGGTTGTGCGGTGTGAAGAGCGTCCTACAGGACGCTCTTCTTGTTGAGGCTTTAGTCGTGTCGATCTGCGCCGTTTGAAATTGGCCAGGTGATGGTCTCTCCATCATTCTTGTAGGCTACAATATGAAGGTCAGAGCCGTATTCCGCGCCTGGTTTTTCGAAGCGGTAGTGTGGTCTGTTTCCGTTGTCCTCATCGCCTGCGAAACTACCTTCCTCGATTAGAGTGGTGGCGTCAGGTGGTAGAGAAGAATGTATTTCTACTCTTTCAAGCATATCTCTTAAGATCGTTGGAAGTAGTACGACGAGATTACCGTTACTCTCGGATTCTGGCTTCCAAAGAAAGCCGCCGGAACCGTCAAGCTCTTGGGTGCCGCTTGGAGTAGGGCCACTTGGTGCTTCGATTCCACCGCTTCCGCCTGAACTACCGACAGTCGTCGTTAATGGTGCGTCAAGCGAGCGAGATGCTACCGTTGTGGTGCCTGCTTCGATTTCGTCCATCATCGTGCGAGATGCGAGTAGCGCTGCTTCCATCGATGATACCGCTACGGTGGGGTCTCCCTCTGATCCAAAGGAATCAAAGAGTGAGTCGGCGTTATTGTCTAGCTGTGCAGCGGCAAACGCATGACCGTTTATCTGTTCAGCTACTTCAAGGCCTATGTCTCCACTGGCAACAGTCGCTTCGAGTGCTTTTACTGCGGCCTCTTCAACTGAGACGTAGCCGTCTGCGCGTCTTAAGGATGTGAGGTATTTGCTTTGTTCAGAGCGAAAAGTCTCGGCTGCTTCTGGGTTTTCAGCGTTGAGTCGCTCCTCGATCAAAGCGGCAAATAATTCCTCTTCGTTGACCTCAGATTTGCCGGCTCCTCCGAGCGCAGTGCGCATGAATGAGGCGAATGCATCGCCCGCATCTGTAGCATCAGTTTCAGCGGCGGGGTCTGCTGCATCAACTGAATTCGCAATAGTTACAGCATCTTGTGCTACATCTTGTGGGTCAGGGGTTTTTGATATTTCCATTGTTCTAATCCTCTCCGCTTTTCTACTACCGTGTGTGACCGTGTGTATCTCTCTCTCTTAGAGTTACTTGAAGCAAAGCGCGTGCCAGAGTGGGAGGAGAGGGCTATTTGATTATTTGCTGGAACAAGCCGGTAATTAACAGAGATTGTTTACGAGTGTATTGGCTAGGCTTTCGATGAGTCCACTACGTTTTACGGAGGAGAAACATGATTCATGCATTTCTCCAAGTAGATCGGAGACAATAAAGAGTCCAACGAGATCAATGTCATTCGCTTGTGAAAAGCCTAGGAGCGGGGCGAACTCCATATCAACTGCTACCGCACCGCGCGCAGCAAATTGTTTGGCTTTCGCAGCTGATTCTCTAAATGGGGCACTGGTAGACCAGACACTGCCTTCAATCACTCGCGCA
>QIGM01000173.1 GCA_003230795.1 bacterium | reverse complement strand
GGGGCTCGCCGTCAAGTCGAGCAAGTCCGCTGTCGGCAAGCAGGGAAGCGAAGGAGGCGTAGGCTCTTCGAATCTTCGTCGCGTTGTCTGTTGGTAATCGGTAGCCGAATCGAAGCCAGGCCTTAAACGCTACCCAAGCAATTGCGAGTAGGCTGATTAAGAGCGCCAGGTTTCTAGAACGGAAGACTTCAGCCAATATTGGATTTCCGTCTGGCGAATCAAGATCTAGCGGTAGAGGTTCGAGTAGCTCTTGAGCAGGGTCGAGCTTGCTCATTAATTCGTCGAGAATGTTTTCATCTGGGACAAGTACTTGTTCGTTCTCAGCCTGCGCTGGCGTGATATCAAAAACAAGCCAGCCATGACCTTCGATATAGACTTCTGGCCATGCATGTCGGTCTCCCATCTGGAGCAGAATATGACCGTCTTTTGCGTAGGTAAGATCAACGAGGTAGCCGGTAGCAATTCTCGCAGGGATTCCCACGAGACGCATGAGGTAGCTTGCCGCATGAGCGAAGTGCACGCAGTAGCCACGCATCTTCTCTTTAAATAGATACGGTGCAACGGGGTCACCGCGGTCGGTTACCTGATGCCCAGGTTTTTTGGTGTAGATACTGTTCTCCGAGAGAAAGTGCGTAATGGCAGCAGCCTTAATCACCATTGAGTCGTTCCCGGCGGTGATAGCGCGGGCAAGCGCTAAGTAGCGTAGATCCTCGCCGTGCTCATCTTCGACGGCATTCTCTGAAGACAAGGATTCTTCGAGTAAGAGCGGGTCCAACTCTGCTTTGAGTGAACGACTACCTGGAGCGCGAAGATAATGCTCCCAAGTTTTTTGGTCCCAGGCGTCGCTACCTACTTTTGAATGGATGATGTCTTCAAGCTTCTTACTAGGTGCCTGGGAAAGGGCCTGGTAGGCGAGGCGAAAGCGTTCTGGATACGGATTCTTTATCGCGGTCATTCGCCGAGGAGTGTCGATAGCGAAAGGCGTCTTATGGTCAGTGAGTAAGTAAATCGACTGAACAATTTTATTTCGATTTTGTTCCGTGTCATCGGTGCTGGAGACGTACGATTGACCGGGTGCGATTACAGGAACATCCGTGTCTACGCTCGGTCCGGCGTTTACAAGCTCTCGACCGTTAAACGATGAGAGGGCACCTTCGCGGAAGTAGATCATTGGCGCCCAGGGGTTTTCTTCAAAGTCGTTCTCTAGCCGCACCAGTGCAGAGGGCTGCTTCGTGGAGGAAACCGCAGAGTGAAACCCGAGATTGCTTTGGCCTTCTTTTGCTTCTTCTTGGGTGCCAACGCCGTTTGAGACTCTACTGAGATCAATCGAATACTGACTGTTGATGTAGATTGCGTAGTAGACCAGCAAGGAGTGGGCAAAGGATGAGCGTGAGCTTTTGCTTTTTGCCATAGGTCTGAACGGTTTCCTCTGCGCCAAAAAGGGTGCGACCGCTCGCGAGAATAAAGTACACCGAGAGAAAGAGGACAAATAAAACGCCAAGCGCGAGGAAGATATGTTGTGGCTCGAGATGTAGTTGTTGAAAAAGCCCTACTTTCCAGCTTAGGGAGCTAATCTGCTTTGGTGCATCAATGTGATAGTTCCTGTGTCCGCTTAGGAGCCAAAGAAAGGCCGTCGAGTAGAGAACCGCCTCAATCGTGACCGCCTGAGGTCGAGTCCAGAAAAACCACGTTGTTAGAAAAGCGATGCTGTAGAAGATACCAAGGAGCAAGGTCTTATCAGCAAGCTGAGAGACTAAGAAGTCGCTTGTGGCAGCACTGCCTGCTGGTGCGGTGATAATGGTATTTGCCGCAGAAAAACAAAGGGCAGCGGCAAGAAAGATCAGGCCGTGAACAAGTGCAGTAACAATGAATGTTTTGCCGCGAGAAAGAATTAGGCCAGCAAATAAAGTACCGGCGCTTACAGACAGTAACAGCAAGGGATTGCCGATACCTAAGTCAATCGCCCGAGCAACAAATAAGGTAATCACCCAGGCAAGGGCGAGGCGCAGAAGTTGTAGCTGATAAAATTTCTTTCGGTCGAAGTTTACTTGCATACTACTGCTCATACGCCTTAACCATGTGGAGTTCAGAACCAGAGTTTAAGATTGAAGATGAGATTGGTGAGACCTCAGCGCGAGACGCTTTTGAGAATTTGGCTCGTGCAGACAAGATCCGACGGCCAATTATCGGGATATCTTTTGCGAGGGACATAAGTTCTTTTTCCACCAAAGAGTCGCTTCGCCCATCGTTTCTGTTGAGGAAGTAACCATGACCGAGCCCCTGCTGCACTAGGGCAATACTTAGTTTGACGGAATGCTCACTTGCAGGCTTCACAATTTGGTCGAACCAGGAGGATGCACCGGAAGCAATCGCTTCAGCCGGCGCGAATACAATTACCGACCGCAGAACTCGATTAGATTTTGCAATGTCTTCGATAAAACATTCGAAATCCTTCCCACTGCCCGCTAGGTCAGACCAAACGCTTCTATTTATAGCTCGCTGAATCTCCTCAGTGTCACTACAAAAGAATTTTGATTCGCTACTGGCTTCGCTTGTCTCGGTGTGGAAGTGGATTCCATCAGTGCCAAAGAGTACGTCGATTTGCTGTCGGTAGAGGTAGCTTAGGTAGTGCTGAAGTGTGCCTGCGACAACGTCGTCTTTGCGAGTGCCGATGAGGTAAATCGCGACTTCCCCTTCAGGAATAATCGCAGGCTCAGGTCTACGAACGACAAGCTCACCATTTTTTGCGTAAGTCTTCCAAAGGATTCGGCGTATGCCGTCCGAGGGGTCGTATGGCTTGAGGTCAAAGGGGTCGCCGGAGCGATCTCGTGACTTGTCGAGCTGATCTCCTGAGCGCGAACTTGCGGCGACAACAGGAAGCGGCTGAATGGAGATAGTCGGTGCTCTGACTTCGAGGCTGTTGTTGGCGGCGATACGCCAGTGTAAACGACAAAACCCAAGAGCATCACTAAGCTCAACCCTGATTGCAGACAAGCGCCAAAGTCCTCGATGAGGAAACACCAGCGAATCAATTAAGTGCCGGGTTCCGTTCGGGGCTTCTCGACCTCGAACGATATGCATCGGGCTTTGAACATCGGAGTGTTCGAA
>QIGM01000506.1 GCA_003230795.1 bacterium | reverse complement strand
ATGAAGCAACCTCAGCGCTCGACGCTGAAAGCGAGCACTATATACAAAAGAGTTTCGAGCGATTAATTGAGGGAAGAACGACCCTTGTAATCGCCCACCGCTTGAGCACGGTGATCCATGCCGATCTCATTCTCGTCGTAGAAGAGGGAAGAGTAATCGAAAGAGGTTCTCACCAAGAGCTTCTCGCGGCAAAAAAGCGTTACTACGAGTTATTTCAGTATCAACTGCGCAGCTAACGCGTGACGCTTACTCATGAGAGAGTCTATACGCTCTTCGCTTTGAGCCGAACTATGTCTTCATGAAGAGTAGAGAGGAATCTAGATCGATCTTTGGCAGAGAAAGCCGGAGGCCCACCGTGCTGTTCTCCGCCGGCGCGCAAGTCCTCCATTAGCGCACGGGTTGCCACGGCCGTACCAATTGACTCCTTTGTAAAGCGAGTTCCGTTAGGGGCGATGACTTGAGCTTCATTCTTGAGCGCTCTATCAGCAAGAAGTATGTCAGCGGTAATTACGATAGAATCAGCGTTTGCCTTCTCCACGATGTAGTCATCTGCTGCGTCAAAGTCCGCACTAACAACAGTAAGCTTAACGAGGGAGTGCTCACGAACCTTCATGTAGCTATTGCAAACGATCTCCATTCGGACTTGGTGACGGATGCCGACCTTATAGATCTCTTCCTTTACCGGGCAGGAGTCTGCATCTACCAGAATTTGAATTGCTGTTTGCATCGATTGTTCGTTAGCTCATATTATCTCAGACCGGCGATAACGTTGCGAGTGGTTTTTTCACTGTAGCTGTTTAGCTTCCAGTGCTCAGGGCTCCATCCTTTAAGGAAGCGATGAAAATCAGCCCAGGCGACTGGGTAAAGGGAGCGCCAAGTCTCTACAAGTGAGTTGACGTCCGAATCAAAACCTTTCGCCTTTACGACGTTACTTAGCACGGAAAAATAGTAGTCGAGTAATTCCGTTTCGTATTTTTCGCAGTGGGTCTCATCAAGACAACTACCGATAAAATACGCCACGTCTTTCATGCCGCAGCCACCGCCGACGTATTGAAAATCCACAGCCGCGACTTTTTTGCCGTCATCGGAGAAACAGAAATTCGCAAGCTTGGCGTCGCCGTGAACAAAGGTTTGGTATTGGCAATCTTTTAGCTTCTGATCAATCACGCTTGCCGCGTCCTTAAGCTCTCGGTCCTTGAGCGCTTGCAGCTCATCTGGTCGTGTGTCGAGATGCCAGTAGGTGCCGGTGCTCCAAAGTGACTCTGGAGTTTTGCCCATAAAGGTGGCGTGGAAATGGGCGAGCCATTTTAGGCAGGCGCGTATCTCTGTAAGCCCTACGGAGCTCATTCGCTTCGGGAAGGCGCTCGCATCTAGGTCTTCGAGAATAAACAGAAACTCTTCTTCGCTTGACTCTGTGCTGTAGCAATGCGGGACGTAGCAGCTCTTACTGCAGGAGCCGCTCCACTTTTCGTACCAGGCAGATTCGACATGATAGGATTTAAGCTTTCGCTGATGAGACTTATTAGTGTTCCAGCCTCGAGGGTGATTCTTCTTATCCGGGATGCGGACATGCTTGACGATTAAGGTCTCTGACTCGAAACCTTCTAGCCGGTATCGCTCGATTGAGCCGTAACCGCTCCAGAGGTCCTGAATTTTTTCGACTGCATAGGCTTTTGAGCATCCAATCGTTTTGAGAATATGGTCTTCTACTGAGTTATTCATCGCTCTATGGATGCAGGGAGTTCATCTCAACGGTAGCGAGTGATAGGCGCTTAGGCAAGAAGGGTGTCATATCGATATATCTGAGACCAAGCATTTCCAATTCTGAAGGTAGCAGGCTTGACTTGTGTTCGGGCACATCTTACCATCTTTACTTCTATATGTAGCATAAGCTACATATTTTGTTGCGTGCATTGATTCGGAGTGAGAATGAGTAGAGTCTTAAGTATGCCAGTCCAATTTGGGGTCTTTCTTTTCCTGCTTCTTTACAGCAGCGCGTCTATTGTTTTTGCAGAAGAGGTTGGGCCTCTTGGTTACGGTCAAGAGGGGCATGAGAGTTCGCTTGAAAGTGATCGACCCGATTTCACTGAGGGACCGACACCGATTACCGCCGGACACTTACAACTCGAAGGCGGCTACGGATTTAGTTACGACGATAGAGCAGGCGCAGAGAATGTTCGACAGTCTCTGCCTCAGTTTTTGCTGCGAATAGGCATCCTCCAGGATATTGAACTGCGCTTGTCTTGGGAGGGATATATTCGTGATTCGATTGACTCAGATTTTTTCGACAAAACCACGAACGAAGGCGGCTCCGATATTAGCGTTGGAATCAAGCAACGTATCTTCTCGCAAGATGAAGCCACTTTCGACTTTAGTTACATCGCTGAGGTTGTGCTTCCCATTGGAGCGCATGCGATACGCGCCGAGGAGGTAGAGCCAGAGTTAAAGTTAATTTGGGCATACGAGCTGGATGAAGAAATCTCTTTGGCGGGAAATCTCAATTTTGCGGCACCTGTGGATTCTGACGATCGTTACCTTGAAT
>QIGM01000205.1 GCA_003230795.1 bacterium | reverse complement strand
GATCACAGCTTATGTTTTGCTCGCTTTGATTTTCAATTTGTACATGCCAGAACCAGGCTGAATGAGACTCTGCGAGCTGCAAACAAAGCGTATATACTAGACCCGACCAGCTTCCTGTGCGGCAGAACATTCGCTCGTTTGTGTGTAGGAAGCTACTTGGCTCTGTGCCAGGAGTCTCAGGTCCCAATAGGGGGCAAATTTCCACACTATCTCCATCAAAGCGACGAAGGTAGATATTGCTCGGACCCGCCTCAAGTGCATTACCGGGAAAGAGGTTTATCGATATCTGCTGATGTTGCAGACGATACAGCGAGCCATTTCGTTGAAATTCAAAGCTCAGGTCTTGGGAATTTTTAAGTTTCATCAGATCGAATTAGCGAGGCGTTGATGTATAGTCATCGTGAAAAGAAATTCCCGCGAATGGTGCCTGGCACCTTTTTACGGGTTTTTGCTGTGTCTTGATGACTATATTCTTTATCCCTTTCAGGGGGAACGTTCAAACGCCACGTAGGCTCTTCTATCTAGCAAAGCAGAGGAGAAAGGTAAGGTGTGCGCTGTAGCAACTATTTGCCACAACGGAAGGGATTTGCCGAGGGCTTATCTGCCTTTATTGACAATACTCATACTCAAATTTAAACTAACTCAATTCGTTCCTTCCTTTCTCTCCTAAATGTAGAAGTTCGCTTACTGGGTTTCAACTTGGCTTCATTGCCAAGCCGGAGCCCCGTGGCTGCGCAGATTAATGTTTTTCAATCATTTACAAAAGGTTTTCTCATGAGCCAAACACCAACATCCGAAGCTGACAAAGGACGGATTAAATTCCTACTACCTAACGCACATTTTTTAGACGCCAACAAATTTCATCGAACTGTGACGATGTTTTCGCAGCTTCAAGAATTGGCTGACGCGATCACTGGCTGGTCCGTAAACCAAATGACTGCGAAAATTGGAAACGTCGCTACTTTGATTGGACAAGGACTGCCGAACAAAGCAATCGCAAAGAGACTCAAAATCTCACCGCGCACGGTCGAAAATCAAAGGGCACAGGCAAAGATAGCCTTAGCCGCCGCGCTTGGGCGTCCCACGACAGTTGCAGAGTTTATTACGGCCTGCCATTTGTTAAGCTTGACAGCTCCTAAGCATTTAGGAGATTTCTCTGTTGATTCGGTTATCGTCGCGAATGTGT
This sequence comes from bacterium, assembly GCA_003230795.1. Classification (GTDB taxonomy): domain Bacteria; phylum Bdellovibrionota_C; class UBA2361; order SZUA-149; family SZUA-149; genus SZUA-149. Next base: position 2,096 of record QIGM01000205.1, on the reverse strand, counting down.
CTGAAAGCGAAGGTACGGAGACTTGAGAAAGAACACTCCGTGTTTACACACAACGCTCATGAGACTGGTAGCGCGCCACTGGTCTCTTTTCTCGAATTCTTTGAGAGAATCGACCTCCAGTTCTGTGTAGGCATTCTTTAGCCTCCCTCGTCCTACATCTCTGTCAAGAACGCCACACGCGAATCGCTTACGTCGATGCACAGCTATAGCAGCAAAAAACTGCGTTAGTTTAAACACACCGACTTCTCATGTTTGCTCTTCAATAGGTCGATAGTATGGTACGCTACCTGGAATCTCTTAATCAAAAACGGGACTAGCGAAGCTTATGAGTCTATCCAAAACCTTTCGAGTAATACTGGTCCTATCTCTACTGCTAAGTATATCGAGCGGTTTTCTTGCTTGCTCTAATGGAAGCGGTAAGACAAGAAAAACAGTAGAACTAGCCCCACGGAGTAAGCGACAGTTCAGCTTTCAGACAGCGAGCTCCACAACGATCAGTTTCAATACCGATCTAGACTTCAAGACGAAGGAACGCTGCAAAAAAAACGGTATTGCCATGACCTGGATAGGTGGAAACGGAGAAGGTGAGCGCGTAACCGGGAACGCGGGAGGACATATAAAGGTTGTGCCTAACGAAGGTGAGGTGCGTTTCGTAGTTGAGAACCTCGAGATGTTTCCGATTAAGGTCTTTGTTTCTTGGACAGCGAAATAAGAGCCTCTAGAGCTAGCTCTTGTGAAGCTACTGAGGCCAACTTACTTTTCTCCAGACCTCCAGCGTTTAGGGTATGAACGCCAACGCTTGAGAAGAGATGTGCAAACTCCTCAGAGTCACGTCGTTGTCTTGGGTAATTTCGCGTAAAATCCACCTCAAAGCGGGCCCTAGCGAGTTCCCTAGCGAGTTACTGCGCAGCGTGAATTAATGCAGACCGCTTTCGCCGAGCGTTCCTTCGGACAATCAGGGCACATTGCCATACAGCTAGCCATGTATTCATCGAGCGCGGCAACCACTTGCGGTTTCGCACTACGCATCATCGGTGTCAGGCAGTCATAGGGGCAGGTAAGTGGCAACAAAGTGCAGTCTTGATCACTTGAGCAACCTGCAGACGCCGCAGTTATGGCTTCGAGTGTCGCCGCTTCTAGTTTTTCACAATTATTCACTGCGCCCATTAGCGAGCTGTAGAAGAAATATCCTAGACCAGCCAAAGCGAGTATTGGTAGCAGTATTTTTCGCATGCGCCCCTTATAGCAAATAACTTGCTTAGATGGATACTCATCTAGAAAAAAGAGCCTCCGTGGCGATTGCTTTCAGTCGGAGTTCTCGACTTTGAGAATGGTAGCTTCTTGCCGTAAGTGCTGGTCCTTTGGCTGCGCGATATGTTTACTAATTCACTAGGATATGCTAGATAGTTTCTACGACTTTCTTACGGTCTGAATTAGCCAAACCGAAGTAGTTTAATTTTTCTTTGTTAGCCAGTGAGGCGTCAGCAAGATAAATTTCGGTGATGTCGACTGTTTTGTTGGAGAGACCCGGATGCGGTTCTCCCGATATAGGAGACGGTAATCGTCGGAGTAGGTTTTTAGCGCTCCTTTGTTTGGAGGCGGCTGGTTTAGGAAGGACGGATAGCCTTCTTGAACCAGCCGTTTTTCAATCCCTAAAAAAAAGGAGTGTGCAATGAAATTTTGGAAACTTGGGTTGTGGTTGGTTTGTGGCAGTTTGGTAGCCCTGGGGCTTGGTTTGGAGGACATGGGGCATGATATTGTGTTTGATGCCAGTTCGGGAACCCCCAGCAGTCCAAGCAGTTGGGTGTTTGCGGTTGGCTGTTGGAGCGCTCTGGTCATGGTCATGGTCCAAGGGGGAGTCAGTAACAACTAGCACCAGTAAACGGAAGGGTTTCTCCCGACGACAGGGATATTTAAACATCCCTGTCGTCTCCTTACAGTCAGCGATTGCTAAGCGCTTCGCGAGCGGTGTTCTTGACAGAGAATTCGTAACGTAATGCTTAACTTACCTGACTTTCCCCTTGTTTTTATACACTAGCTGTAGTCACTCACTCCTATTTTAGATCCTAACCTATTTTTACCGCGAATTTTGTTTT
>QIGM01000212.1 GCA_003230795.1 bacterium | reverse complement strand
ATGTGCGTCATCTGTCAGGCATTCACTAACGTGAAGCACTTCTGATGGCTGAGAGGCCCACGGTAAAGCGAGTCTAATCAACTCGCCTAGCGATAGAGCTTCGTGTAGGATTCCGTGCTAGGTCTAAGCCGCCAAGTCTTTCTTCTCAACAAGCCCATTGATTGCTTGGTTGATAAGCTGGCGGAAACTCAAGCCCGTTTCTTGATGGAGGGCGGCCAGGTAATCTCGCTGCTCAACGTTTAATCCACTCGAATGCTCAACAAGAGCTTGGTAGAGTTCAATCGTGGCCTTGATGTCATCTAGGGCATGGTGCGATGGTCGGTGCTCGGTCTCAAAATAATCGCACAAAGTGCCAAGTTGGTAATTTTTTGGCCTAGGAAGTGTGGAGTTCTCTTGGAAAAAAAAGAGGGCTTTTTGCTTGGTGCAGAGAGTCATGCGAGCAGCAGGGCATTGAATGCCAAGCCTTTTGTACCAGCCCTGGAGGAACGGGCCATCATGGGATTCGCCATTGTGAGCAACGAGTCGAGCTAAGGGGAAATGCTCCTTTGTGCGTCGATTATAGCCCTGGTCAGTGGCGTGGCGTTCTAAGAAAGCTGCAAACAGGTGAGCTGCCATTTCGTCTGGCAGGGCACTCATGTTCCACACCTCTTCGTCGTACTTGTTGTTACCAAGTGAGCGGGGTGTGCATTCCTTTGGGTCGAACTGGATTTTGATGTTAAACGAATCGAGTTCTCGAAAAGTTGCCGCATCGACTGCGATGGCCGCTAGCTCGACTATGGGGTGACGGAGAGGGTCCAACCCCCCCGTTTCTAGGTCGAGAAAGACCAGCTTCTCCATCGGTTATGCTGCCTCGCTCTCAGCAACGTCAGTAAGCTGGTTGTCTAGCTCTTCACACTTCTTTGCTGCCAGTCGGGCGACTCTACCAATGCCTTCCGCATTGCGTGGGAAATAGCGGTCTGAATAGCCTTCTCTACCTTGTGCCGTACTCTTCCATGAGCGAGACATCAAGAAGTAGTGGTACTGGTATCCATCAGGGCTTTGTGAGCAAAAGATGTTGGCTCCGATAGCCCCCTCGCGGACTGTTGCGGTAGGCTGCTTCTTAGGCGTTTTTTTGGTCTTAGGTGTTGGTTTGTTCTCCATGCGTGTTACCTCCTTAGCTGGTTACTCAACACCGACCAGCATACGTGAGTGGCAGAGGTAATCAAATCGAAGTTACGGGTTCCTCTTCTCTGTGAAGTGCCAGAAAGGAAAAATTTAGCGTTGCAAATTGATTGACGTATTTGAACGATTCTTGCAAAATGCGTGATTCACAAAAAGTGGACACTAGAAGCAGAGGGCGATTTGATGACTGAGAATCAGCTAGTAATGGAGTTTTTGGCCGACCACAAAGAAGTTGTCAGTGGGATTATAGACCGTGCTGTAAAAGAGGAAGTAGCAGAAATACTGGAAAAAGAGCACGAAAAAGTACTGGAGACAGTACGGCTCGAAGTCAGCAAAGCGGTAACAAAAGTGATTAAACACGAGTACGATTACATACGTCTTAGTGCAACTGAAAAAATATGCGAAGAGTGGCTGAGCCAGCAATGTATTATTGATGGGACACTCGCAGACCTAAGAGGTCGGATGGATAAACTAGAAAAAGACCAAGACGATGCCGATTGGTGGAAACGAGGCCCCGAGGATGAAGACGATTCTTGAGCTTCTATGGTTTATCGAGGACAACAAGCCGAGTCCGTACGCCTGTTTGCCTGAAAGCTTCAGCGGTAGCAAAAGCGTCTTCAGGTAACTCGTAAGTTTCACCAGCCGACTTGGAGTCTTGCCGAAAAAACGAGCCTTCACACATTACCGACACGATGCGTCCACCTGGTGCTAAGCATTCGTAAGCATGTTGAACGTGGTCAATATCGAGACCGTTTTCAAAAGGCGGATTCATCACAATGCGGTCGTAGCTTCCAGAGTGCTGAAGAAAATCGCCAAATTCTACTCCAAGTCCTTTGGCTCCAAGAACATCAGCAAGGGTGCGGTTTTGTTCAATGGCGGTTAGCTGGGCGTTTGGCTCATGCTCTGTAATGGCGGTAACGATATCACCTTTGCCGCAACTCGGCTCAAGCACTCGGTGCTGTGGCTCAATTTCTGCGTACTGGAGCATGTCTTCAATCACGCTTCGCGGAGTAGGGAAGAAGCCAGACAGCTTTTTGCCAATCAGTTCTCGCTCCGCAATGGCAATCGGGTCATCGCCGCGAACACTTGCTTTGTGGGGAAGGTATTCTCTAAGTGCTGCACGGAGTTCGTGTAGGTCTTCAATACCAGAGCGTTGTAAGCGGCTGTGTTTTTCCAAGCTAGTTTCAAGCCACTGCGTATCAAAGCCGGTGGATTTGGCACGAGAGAGAAAGTCTTTTAGCTGCCCGATGTCGTATTTGCTGTCAAAGGTTAGAAACTCGCCTTTAATCTGGCGAAGTGTCTTAGCCATTTTTGCTGTAGCCTGTTTGACTCCCTTTTTGTTTCCACAATAAGCAATGGCAACTTCTAAGTGATTGCGGTAAATCGATGGGTGTGGGTACTCGGCAAAGCGAATGTCGTATTCAGAGTACGGTTTCCCCTCTTCATCTTGGACTCTCATGCCATAGCCATATTCGTTTTCATTTTCCGCTTTGCGTATAGTCCGTATTCTGGCCCATTTGGCCAGGTGCAAAACGGTATCGAGGGTTTCTAAGTGCGTCTTGTGGCGAGTGCCATCAAGATATTTTGCTTCCCCTGTGGAAAGTGCTTCGGCTACTGAATGCAGGGAACGGGCAAGGGCCTGGTCAGCGTAACAACGTCCTCTTACTCCTGCTTGCATGTCAGCTCTTCGAGCTGTGTTTTGTAGCGAGTTCTTACTTGCTTCAATCGTTTCATCTGCACGGGTCAGCATGGAGTTGGCTAGTTCGTGCAATCGTTCCGCAGCCGTTTGTTCTCGGCGTTCTTTGCGAGCTTCCAGCAAATCTTCGCGGTCAGCATCTCCAGCCAGTAGGGCGGTAAATCGATTGGCAGTATCTTCTTCGAGAAACTGAAAACCAGCATCGCTCTTCTTAAAACTTGAATACCAACCGCCAAGCATCTTGGCTTTGGTTTTGAGTTCCATAAAAGTGGCCCTCTCAACACGAGTGGAAAGTTGCACAATCCAGAGCGGGCATTCTTTCTTGTCGTGATAGCCTTCTTTTACTTGAAATTCAAAGCCGTTCAGCTCCTCGCTTT
>QIGM01000504.1 GCA_003230795.1 bacterium | reverse complement strand
AGAGCTTTTCGGTTTATCTCCACTCGGACGCGATTCTTATAATCTCGCTCGCGTGGTCCGTCAGGGTTGCTCTTCTCTCGATTCAGCACGTAGCCGCCACGAGTATAGTAAATCGAGTAGCCAAAGAACTGAATCGGCTCACCTCGCCTACAGTTACGCACGTTCTGGCCTTCGGTTTTTCTCCAATCCATCCACCCTTCTTTTGTCTCTTCATGAGCCCCTTGGGTGGCGAGCATAATCCAGTGGCGGTCATGCCGAACGTAAGCCACATTCTGAACGCCTCGCTTTTTTCTCGAAAATCGCCTGCCTGCCTTCATCCGAATGGGGTACTTGAACAAGAACTTCTCATCAATACGTGTTGGGTCTTTCCCTGCTGGAATCTCCCCCTGCACGTAAAAATAATAACCGTTTCTCACCCAGCCAGTCACAATCTGCTGGATGAAGCCCTTCTCGCTCGTCGCAATATAGTCGAAATGTTCCATGTCTTCCCCCACTTCAAAGCACGTTCCCACATGCTCTCAAGTGAGGAGGAATTGATTGTGGCTCAATTCCTCAAAAGCCTTCACTTGCAAAAATCCTTCGAGTTAACAAACCTCGAATAATTTTGAAACCTCTTGCCTACACAGCGGACAACCTTCGGTTGCTTTTCGCCGCAGTGTCTTCCAATAGGAACTTCGTCCTATTCCATATAAATTCGCTTGACGCGAATTTTTTCGGGATAGCGTCAGTTGCAATTCGCAACTGTCCTGTTACCCCGTCAGCTCACAAAAAAACGACAATCTTCGGTCAAGAAGCACTCTCGTTTTCAAGCTTCGCTTTCCATTTCCGCTTTGAGCAGGGGGGTGCGTAGCAACCCCCTGCTCATCCAACACGGAACTTCCGATGACTTGAACCCCAAAGGGGTTCAATAGTCGGTCGTACCTTTCGTCATCGACTCCTTGGCTATCACCCCAAGGCTCGAACGGTTAGTGACTGCCCTGCCACTTCTCGCTTGCTGGTAGCCCAGCAAAGCACCCGCTGCCCTCACGCGGTAGGCTCCCGCCTACTGCCCTTGGTCACTTTCTACTTGGTACTCACTCCCCCTGTTGTTGTTCTAAGACTCAGTGATTAACCGAGGCCCCGCACATCACCACGATGGCGACACAGCAACAGGTTCCTGCATTAGTTACACTCGTTGACTCTCAAGTCACGCGGCTAGCGGTTAAGCAGGCCAGAACCCCCACAGGGGTCAAAGCGTTAGGTGGAGGCTCCCGCCTCTCCTACTTTCATGCCAAGACTATGCTTGGCACATTTCAGCACCCAGAAGACACAAGCTGGTGCTTACCGTTACACTTTGGGCTTTTCGCCGTGAGTAGTAGAGCTATCGCTCAGCTCCTCACATACTTGGCAACGACTCTTGAGAATCTTACCGATAAGGGATTGCTCCCCTTTCTCCGCTTGAGCTATTCACGTCCGAGGCATTTCTCCCCAGTACCCGCGTCAATCACGACGCGGCTACAACTGTCACCAGTTGCAGGCTCCACGGTCCGGCACAGGTTGAAGGAGGCCAGTGGCCCCATCATCCCCCTGCGGTGGATTACGCCAAAATCAATTGGCCTCACCAACTTCGAGATGCAACGGCTTAGGTGATATAAAATATTCAACTAAGTCTGTCTGCATCGCCCGTTTTCCAAACGGGCAAAATTACACATTGGGTCGAAATCTGGGATTACTCTCGTGCGAAACAAAGGCACAAGGACTACTCCAGATAGCCCCCATCGAACCGGACAAGCTACTCTCGCAGCATCCGGCTCTACCGACAGGAAAAAACTCCAGCCATCGCAATTCTGAGCTGGTTAGGCTCAGCACACTTAGGCGAACTGATAAGGAACGCTTTACCGTGGGTTTCCCAGCCATCAGAAGTGCTTCACATTTAGTGAAGAACTGACAGACGACAGAGGCCATAGGCCTTCTGTCTGAAGTGACTAGGATGCCTGACTATTGGCTGATAATCAAACACTAGTTTGCTTAAGAATTTTAGGCGTGGCACTCTTGTGAGTGGCTAGCAGAGTGCAGAGCAGTTAGAGCAAATGTTTTCTCTAACAACGAAATGAGGTTTTTATGAGTACTGCAACTAAGAAGCGTCCGTTTTGTGAAGCAACACGTCGGCGGAATATCCAAGGAGCCTTGTGGCAAAACCACGATGGCAAAGGCAATCCGTTTTACGTCTCTTCTGTCACGCGGTCCTATAAGGATTCGCACGACAATTGGAAGAACGAAGTGGTGCATGTCCCGCTTGACGATATCCCCAAGGTTATCGCCGTGCTCCAAGAGTTGGAGTCTCAAGCGTACCTGCAGATGCAAGTTGACTACGATGAAAAGCAACAAGGTGCTGCGTAACTTTTCCAGCATCGAAGGTCTATCTCTAGCCGCTCTCACTCAGCTAGACCTTTTTCTTCCTCCTCACCGATTGACTCGGTAAGCTCACTTTCTCTTCAATCCATTTTCGATTCCGTATTTCCTCTAACTCCGATGCCCCTTTTAGCATTTCCGCTTGGCCCTCTATTGCAATCTGCTTTTTGCTTGAACTCTCTTCCATTT
>QIGM01000447.1 GCA_003230795.1 bacterium | reverse complement strand
ACTTTAGAATTCAAGCCTCTGCCGATATTTTCCTTATTATCTTCCGAAGAGCGAATAAAACAAGTTACCGAGCTAGTCGAGAAACGCACCCGTGAAATCAAGAATGAACGCCGTCGTCTCGGTTTAGGATTCATGGGAAGGCGAGCTGTACTCGAGCAGAAGAGGTTTAGTACCTTTCCGAAAGAGATATCAAAGAGTGTACGCCCACGCTGCTACACAAAGAGTCTGGAAGCTTTAAAGCAATTCCGTGAGGAAGAGCGCGCAAAGCGAGCACACTACGCAGAAGCCTCGTTCAAGTTTCGACTTGGTGATTTTTTCACTAAGTTTCCAGCTTTTTGTTTACTCCCACCGCTCCACTACCGTCCTTGTGGCGTATCTCTCGCTGAGACATGATGATGTGTTACATGTTCGGTTATTAAGCGTTTTAAAATTAGAAAACTTCTCCTACCTCGCCTTCTTTGAAGAAGATCATAATCTCTTGTCTTCCGTTCTGTGGGAAGGCAGTTCTGAAATCTTAAGTTTAAAAATTATTCGGTATCGACTCTAAACTTGGGCGCAAATTGAGTATGTTTTAACAAAGAACCCAAAGAACCTGGAACCGTGATCTGGGCACAGTTTGTTGGGTTTGTTGACCACTACACTTTAATGTCCATCGGTGCGCTAGTGCCTCGTTTTGCCTCTATCGAGAGTCAATTCGTCTACTGCTTAGTATCTTTGTAGCTGTCTGTTTCTTTGTTTATCAATTCTGATTTTTTCTAGTTCGATCAACTTTTTGTCCTCCTCATCGACAAAGCTAGCAAGCTCATCATCGGCTGCCGAGAGTTTTGCCGCACAGTCGTCAAGGGAAGTGGTCGACCGCTCACAGAACTTGATTGCAGCTTTGGATTTGAAGCTGGAGATGCCACGCTTTTTTGTCTCTTCGGCTTGGCGACGAAAGTCCGCTACTAAGAATGATTTCTCGCGTTGCTGTTTCTCCGCATCTTGTTCTTTGATTTGCTCCGGCGAGAGCGGAACATGCTCTTTTTCCTTGAAGGCTTTTTTGCCTCCGTCACAGGGTTTGTTGGTCCAATTGCCGTTGCAGTTGTAAACGTCTGCAAGTGCTGCGGTTGGCAGCAATAAAAATAGAATAATGAGAAAAGTTTGCACCACTCCTCCGAGGCTTGTGATAACTCGACCAATAATATTGACAGTATCTATACCGCCATATGACATATCAGATTGCGGTTATCTTCTAAAGTGAAGGTGGAGGCGGCGCGTCCGGTTGTGAACTAGGGGTTGTTTTGAGGAGTTTTTGGGACTCGGCTTTTTATACGGAGATTACACGCAACCGAAACTGAAAAAGGCTAAGTCACTGAAATAAATGGCGTCCCCAGGGGGATTTGAACCCCCGTCGCCGCCGTGAAAGGGCGGTGTCCTGGACCAGGCTAGACGATGGGGACGCACGAAAAGTGAGCGCCAAGATGTAGTTTAATATCCCTGCTTGGTCAAGTCAGGATCACGGGTTATATCCATAGCTGGGCTAGTGTTTGAGTGTATAAGTAGGAAATAGGGATGCTGAAGGCGAGAGAGGCAAGTGAGCGGGAAATAGAGGAAACGGGGCTCTCTCATAGGGTCTATCTGCCGGAGGGTGCTGGCGAGGGTGGTCAGCGGCATCCGGTGGTGCTGATGGTGCATGGACGGGCAGGTAATGAGTCTGTGATGTGGGTCTTTTCTAAGGCACTTGAGGGGATTAAGCCAATAGTGGTTTCTCCTCAGGCTCCGCTTGTCGATCCTATCGGTGGTTATAGTTGGTGGTTGATGGAGCATGACACTACGGCTCAGTCCCCGGCTCCCGCCGCTACTAACATGACGGAATTGGGTTTACCTTGCAACGTTTTATCTTTTCTTTAGAGAATGTTTATCCCGTCGATCTCACGCAACTCTATGGCTTTGGATTTAGCCAGGGTGGGGCATTACTGAGCAGCCTTAGTCTTCGAGAGCCGATGTTGTTTCGAGGAGTTGCAGTGCTTGCGAGTTTTATTCCGGGAGTGATTCTCAAAGAGAATGAGGGGAGGTTCTATGAGGCCTTGCCTGACTTCTATATCTCACACGGTTCAGAAGACAACGTAATACCAATTGAACGATCGCTAGCGGCGAAAGAGTTTCTAGAATCTAAAGGCGCAGCCGTAGAGTATCACGTCGATAAGGTCGGACATAAGATTAGTACTTCCGGTATTCGCGGATTGAGAACTTGGATTGAAAAACTGACGACTAGCGACTAGCGTAAACTATTTATACTATTCACGGGCTCCAGGCAGAATTTTTAGCGGTAGAATCTCTTCGCCGCGCCTGACTTTAATCGAGACTTCCTCGCCAATCTTTAGCGCTTCAATAGCGTAGGTGTAGTCGTAGATATTTTCAATCTTCTTTCCATCTAGCTCCACGATGACATCTTGTCCTTGCAGCCCGGCTTTTTCAGCGGGCGCGCCGGAAGACACTCCAGAGATTCGAACCCCCAGGGTGTCATTGCCCGCGTAGTCTGGGATGGTCCCAAGATAGGCACGAAGATTTGCTCTTCGTCCGAGCTTCTCGGGCTGCTTGGATTTTGCGTAAGGCAGTGAGTCAGGGCTTGTGAGCAGACTAACAGTAATTTTTCTGATGAAGTCCTTTATAGCTGCCAGTCCCTCGTAGTTGAGTTTGTCCGGAGTGTCTCGAGGGGTGTGATATTCCGAATGTGCTCCGGTGAAAGCACTGAGAATCGGAATCCCGGCAAGATAAAACGAGGTTGCATCAGTTGGTAAGTAGGAATCGCTTTGCAAGGTGAGCGGGAGCCCGGCGGAGACGTTTGTGGTTTCAATTAATTCTAGCCACTCGGGGCTAGATGAAATTCCTTGGAGGACCAAATTTTCACGAAGGCGTCCGACCATGTCCATGTTGATATAAGCCGAAACATCTAG
>QIGM01000503.1 GCA_003230795.1 bacterium | reverse complement strand
TTCTCGCTGAAAAGAACGGGCTAAAAGGAATCGCTTACGTCGATGCAAAAGGCGATAAATTGGACCGCAAGCGTGAGCTAAGCGTTTGGGATCAGAAACTGAGAGACCTCGCTTGGATGCTTCGGCGAGTCAGTGACTATCGTGTCACTCTCGATAATTACCCCGCACTGCTGAGCAAAGCCCCAGACACCGCGCTCTACTCCGGCTGGTATCAGCTACGGAACTATCACGATGTGTTTCAATTCGCCCCCGGGTCTATTGGCTATCATATCGCCTCCGAGGAAGCCGTAAGCATTCGAGACCCCGAGGAGAAAGGATGGTGCAAGAATATGCTCGAACGCGGAGTAAGCGCCACACTCGGCGCAATCGCGGAGCCGTACCTTGATTCCTTTCCAGAACCGCGCCAATTCTTCGGGCTCTTACTGACTGGTAAGTACTCTCTTGTAGAAGCCTACGCCTTAAGCTCAAAGTATATCAGCTGGAGAATGGTCCTCTTCGGTGACCCGCTCTATAATCCGTTTAAGGGCGAATATGAAGTTCCAGCAAAGGAACTTGGGCTTCTACGAGATGACGGAACTTTATTCGAAGAGATACCTCCTGCTCCGATTAGTCGTTTTGAAATTGATCCAATTGAGGCGCGTAGAAAACTGGCCCAAAAGAAAGAACAGATCCAGGCTAAGATCGATGCCGCATTTGGCGAAGGCCAGAAGACAGGACAAGTGCCCCGGCCAGAGCTTCCGAACTAAATAGAGCTAAGGTGGAGGGCGATAGAGTGTAGTCGACTGCGTCAGGGGTGTATCGCTCCGGGCCAGGTGACTGGCGCACCTGTTCCCTACGCGATACACCCCTGACGCAGTCGACTACACTCTATCGCTTTGCTAATTCGTTACTCAAACAATGCCGGATTGCAGGCCTCAAGACATGCGTCTTCCAAGCAGCTCACTTGGCAAGTGGTGTAGCCCGGTGCGTCTGGGTTACCGCAGTCTTCGGAGCAGCGTAAGTTCTTTGTTTGACGACAGGTACTGCAGTCCATTGCGGGCACTCTTGGGAGTGTTCGTTCTCTCGGGGCTACGGGAAGGACGCAGCTATTGGCGCATTGTTGCTTCGCGCAGCGCCCGATGCAACCGCTCAGGCTGTTCGGGTTCATTTCTTTACAGGTGTCGCGACAGTAGCCTCGACGTTGCTTCGTCATGCAGCTCTTGCAAGATTTCATGTCCTTTTGAGCTCGCTCAGTATCGAGGGACTCTTCGCGGCGTTCTATTTCGGAGGCTTGAGTGATCTCTCTTGTACAGGGACGGATACATCGATTGTCCTGACAAATGGTGACACAATTTTCGATTTGCTTTTTCTCGCTAAATCTTTTGCAATTGTCTTTGCAAGGAGCGACGACTGAGGTCTTACAAGTGTCACAGGTTGATTGGGCTACTGCGATGTCAACGATAACTCGACTGCCTGAGAAAAGCAGCACTGAAAGCAACAGGAGCTTGCAAACAAAATAGTAGCGCCGTCCGCTTCTTATAGTCATCACAGTATGAATTTCCCGTTTCTTTACCTTTTTTACTGCACGCGCTTTAGGAAAGGAGTTCCCTTAACAAAACTCTCCACTTCCACGCTTTGTCTTTTCGTTTTCGCGACTACCTTGGTGCTATAAGGTCCGACTAATGTTCTGTAATACTCCACACCGTTTACGATCGTGCGCTGCAGTTGCACCGGTAGGTCTTTTGCTTGCGCCTGTTGATGGCGCTTCCCTGCTTCTTCTCTGCTGGTATCTGCGGCTACTTGCACGTACCAGCCGGGCAGTAGTGATTCAAGAACAAGCGGTTGAGAATCCAGAGTGGCCATGTCTTCGGTGTTCGAAGCTGGGGACTCTGCGCTAATCTTTTCAGGCGCGGGGTCCACGGGAGGTGCAGGAATTTCACCCGCTACTGGTTCGGCTGGAGATGAGGGGCGAACTTTCGCACCAAGCGTAGCCGCTGGAGCCTGTGGGTGCAATAATTCCCATAGACGAATCAACAGCAGGCTCTTCGGCCTCTACAAGTTTTGCCCCTACGAGTTCTGCCCCTACGAGTTCTGCCGGAGCATCGCGCTGAGGTAGTCGCTCCTGCTTTGGCGTATCAGCGATCAATCTCGGATAAGATCGGCGATAGGCACTCGCCGGAGAAAGCGCGGCCAGTTTCTTTTGGGCCGAGGCTGCTGCAGCCGAGTCAATGCGATTGTTCTTTAGAAATCGGCTTGCGTAGGCGCTTGCTTTCTCAAACTCTTCAAGGGGAACAGAGAGATTCATAAACTCATTATCTAGAGAGATTAATTCTTCGTCTGTGAGATTATCGGCAAGTTTTGCGTCTACAGTTGCGTAAGCTGCAGAAAGTCGACGGACACTGATGCCGTTTTCGACTAGCGCAATTTGTTCGGCAAGAAGGTAGCGAAGCTCATCATCACTCAGAAGATCCAGTAATCCCCCCGTAAGTCGGATGGAACCGTCTGGAAGCGAAAACGTATTCATCTTTGGGCTTAGATACACGCGGTAGTTATACTTTCGTAAACCGATACGCCGGAGGCTTCTCGTAATCGAGGCAAGACGACGACCGTAGAGATTTATCTCTGATGCGGGCGAAGAGCTCTTATCGAGAAAAGCGACGAACTGCCGCGTAACGCTCGCAATCTCATCTTCGGCAAAGACGTCAGCATCCATCGGGATTGGCCTCACGCCCTGCTCAAGATCGCCCTGTTCCAAACCGACTGATGAGCCAGAAGTAGTCAAGCAGGCGCTTAGAGAGACTAAAAAGAAAGTAAAAAATCCGGTGCGAAGTAATCTCATGGCACTCGGCATGAAAAAAGAAGAGGTGGGAGTGATCAAAAACATACGCTGTTAATCCGTATAACTGACTGGGCTAAAAACTTCCGCCAAAATTAGGTTTAAATCTTAATCGACACAGCTCAATTCCTCACTAAGCTCGATTATTCGCTTCACCGTAGCAGGTTGGTCCAAATGAAACTCGTATAAATCTCCCAGCTCCGCAAATGCGGATAACTCCTGCGGTTCGCCACCCTCCTTCCAGAGAACAACAATCGCATTACAAGCATCAAGCGGATGCCGTTCGCCGCGAACGACTTCTGCTGCAATTTTTCGTGCTTCTTCGAGAGTGTCCATAGAGAGGGAACTGACTGAATAGACTAATTCCGCCAGGAAGGTGGCAAATTCTTCTCAATCTCAATTTCGCCGAACTCTTTACTAACTCGTGGGCCATTCTCTTTTGCCCATGCGCCCATGCGCTCAAGCCCTTCTGCAAGGGTAAACGTAGGAGTATCGGGAAAGAACTTCTTTACCTTTTCGTGCGATGAATAGGCGTGAAGCACTTCATTTCTCGCTTCAAGATAGTTCATCTTCGGCTCAACGCCAAACACTTTACCAACTTCCTGCGCAAGATCGTTTACTGAATACGGGGTATCCGCTCCGACGTTGAAGACCTCTCCATAAGCGGCTTTGTTTTGCGGAGCCTTGGTAATGACCGTCGAAATCTCTTTGATATAGCTAAACGCTCGCGATTGAGTTCCGTCACCGAAAACAGTAAGCGGTTGGTCTGTCATGATTTGATTCATGAAAATACCAATCACGTTTCTATATTTATCGCCGATATTCTGGAACTCACCGTAGACGTTGTGCGGTCGGAAGATGACGTAATCTAGTCCGAACATTTCGTGAGAGCATTTCAACTCTTGCTCTACTGCATACTTGGAGATGCCGTAGGAATCTTCTGGCTCCGGAATCATATCCTCACGCATCGGCAACTGTGCTCCGCCGTAGACTGCGATCGAAGAGGTAAAAACAAAACACTTAACATCGTTATTCACCGAAGCGTTAATAAGGTTCACGCTTCCGACAAGATTGTTCTGATAGTTAAAACG
>QIGM01000502.1 GCA_003230795.1 bacterium | reverse complement strand
GGTCGCACGAATGCAGAAGGCAATCGCAATTCTTCAATTCAAGCTAGAAGGGCAGCTAATTTCAAGAAATCCACAGTTCGAGATTGAACATCGGAAACTTCTTCATCAAATAGACTCCGCTGGGAATAAAATATCAATCGATGGGAAGGACTACGAACTTAAGGATTCTTTATTCCCGACTATTGACGAAAAAGACCCCTACGCGCTGAACTCGGAAGAGAAGCAATGTATCGAGCTACTCACCCAGTCTTTCCTTCAGAGCCCTCTCCTCTGGGCTCATATGCAGTTTCTTGCGAAACGCGGTGCGATGCATCTCGTTCGCGATAACAATCTTATCTTTCACGCCTGCGTTCCTTGCGCAGAGGATGGTAGTTTCCTTAGTTTAGAGATTGACGGAAAGCCGTATGCAGGACTCGCGATGTTCGAGAAACTCCATACTGTTGTACTTCGCGCCTTTCGCAAGCCAAAGACCGTCGACCTCGACCTCCTATGGTACCTCTGGTCTGGGCCAAAGTCTCCATGGTTTGGAAAAGACAAGATGACGACTCTTGAGAATTACCTCATTGAGGACAGCAGCGCTCGGACTGAGCATAAGAATCCCTACTTTTCGCTGATACATGAAGAATGGTTTTGTAAAGCTGTTCTCGAAGAATTTGGCGTCGACTCAAGCGAGGGACTAATAGTGAATGGTCATGTACCGGTGAAGATTGAAAAAGGCGAGTCGCCTGTTAAGAAAAGCGGCATGGCCGTTACCATTGATGGCGCCTTTTCTGAGGCATACGGAGATAAGGGATACACCCTCATCCTAGATCAACACGGAAGCTTTCTCGCTCAGCACCACCACTTCGAGTCCGTGGAACATGCGATCAACGAAGGGAAGGATATAGTGCCACAGGTGCAGGAAATTAAACGTTACACTCCGGTGCGGACACTGGCCGATACCGAAGTCGGAGCACATATCCGAGAGAAGATATCTATACTTGAGAATCTAGTAGCTGCTTACCGAAACAACTCGATAGCAACGAGGTAACGTTTGTTTTTTTCGCATAAACGTATGCGAAGGGAGATTCATGAAGATAGCAGTAATCGGGACGGGAGGAGTTGGCGGATATTTCGGCGCTCTGCTCGCACGGCACGGGGTAGACGTTACTTTCGTCGCCAGAGGCGAACACTTTGAGATGTTGCGCACGAAAGGACTTCATGTCCAATCAGTAGAAGGAGATATTCAAATATCGCCCTGCAAAGTCGTGAATTCAGTTGAACAATTGAGCTCGCCCGATCTAGTACTGGTAACAACGAAGACCTACGATCGAGACCAAGCTTGCAGCATGCTCCGTGAAGTCATATCTCCTTCCACCATTATTATTCCTATTCAAAACGGAATTGATAATGACCTGAGAGCAAAAGAACTGTTGCCGCATTCGAAGATCTACCCGGGACTTGCTTACATAATTTCCACGAGAACTAAACCTGGTTTAGTGGAACAAACCGCGGGTCCTCGAACTCTGTTCTTTGGTGACCGAGATCGGGCGGGGAATTCAAAACTCGAAGCAACGGTATCTGAAGATATCGAATTGGAAATTTGGAAGAAATTTCTTTGGATTGTCACATTCGCCGGTATGACCGCTTTATGTCGTAGTCCTATCGGCAACATCGTAAACGACAAGGAAGCGTTTGAGATGTACGTTCGATGTTTGGATGAAGGCATAACTGTCGCGAGAGCTGTAGGTGTGCAGATAAGCGATGCATTACGAGAAGATATCATTGAGAAGTCTGGCCACTATAGAACGACCGGATCCTCTGCGAAGTCTTCTTTACTCGTCGACATCGAGAATGAGCGACGCACCGAGATTGAGTCACTCAACGGATCGCTAGTCCGCTTGGCAAAGGAGCATGGGATTCCTGTGCCGTATAATGAGGCAATCTATACCGCCGTCAGAATCGCTAGTAATACCTATCAAGTCTAACTCAATCTGATTCAGTCCCATCCGCTGGGTCAAAGTAGGTCGGCTCGAAGCAACGGCGAAACCAAACGCTTTATTCCATGCTCTTTGCAAAACTCATCTTTGGAGACTTAGGCGCATCGCTAGACTTGATTTCTTTGTATTTTCGTGCTCGAATGCGCCACTCTTTAAATTAAACTTCCCAGCTCATTCAACCTATCCGCTTTTTGGTTAGATTCTCAGCTTGTTGTGCTCTTCCTTCATGAAGTGCACAGCAGGCTCAGTTGTATATGGATTTTTGTGTTGTTTTTTCTCCATCACGGAGGTGATCGTGGTTGAACCTGAATCGAATGTTGAAGATGTAAGGCGCGTAATTGACGAGATTCCGCCTACTAGCATTTTCCCTCGTGCCGCAGTTACTCGAGTTCTCGAATTAATGGATTTGCGTAAGCAAAAGATCGAAGAAGTAAATCAAACCGAGGACACCGACTATGAACTGCTAGTGACGAAACTTGATCGTCGCCGAAAGCAAGTTGAGAGCTACGTCTTGTTGGGCGTGCTCGGTGCCCTGCGGTTTGGATCTGTCGTTGCAAGTAAGTTCGGACTGATTGAACGTCAGAACTGGGAAAGGATTGGTCAATTGCAGGATCAAGTTTCCCAAGGTACCGAACGAGCGTTAATGAAAAAAGATCATGAATTCTCGCCGCAGCGAGATGAGCTTGAAGCCGCCGAACTCTATGAGCAAGGTCAGGCTCGGTATCATAGGCTCCAGCAGTATTACGGTGAGAACAATCCCCGGATTGATGCTTACATTGCTCATCACCGTGAGACAGCGCTTTGGCTTGGCCAAGAGAATGCTCGTGTTGAGATTCAGGCTCGAAGACTTCGTTTTCAGGCGGCGCGTGATGCAGAGATGTATCGTCTAGATATCACGTCTTTTGGCGCTATGATGTCACTCGCGGTGCTTGTTAAAGACCTCTTTGTCGCCCTTGCGATTGCGCTATCCATCTTCTACCTCGCAGACATACTGCGTTCAGACCCGAGCGAAGAGGTTACGAAATCCCTTAAGGTCGTCTCAGCCGTAGTTGCCGCTATATTGAGCTTGGCAGTTACTTGGGTTATTCGTCTCTACTTCAATCTTCGTCGTATGAAAGGGATTGAGCGTGATACGCGTCGTAGAATTGCTGAAGCGCGGCTAACTTACCTTCGAGCTCGGTTACACAACCGTCGTCAGGCATGGATTCAGATTTGTACCTCCTACACGACGCTCACAGCAAAGGCTCCACCCGCGGACGCAAATGCGGCGCAAGAGGAACGTGAGCTTGATCTCAATGAGCAAATTGCTTTTGAGATACTGGAAGTTGAACGTAATTCTGGAAACCTCAACTGGAAAAAGCGACTACGTAGTCTGGTTGACGGTGGAGCTGGTCAGGGCGGCATAGAAGATCTTTTCTAGGGCAAAACCCGGCGGTTCAGACTTGGTTACCTTACACTGAGCCGCTTTTAAAATCTCTTCGAATGTTCGATTCGTTGATCTTTGAAATTTCAAAAAAAGAGAAGAATTGCTGTGCTTTTCGAAAGCTAATCTTTCGATAAGCGCAGTCAGAATAGTATAAGGTTTAACTTCATTCTCATGCAGGGAATCGAGTAGGGATGTGCTTCCTA
>QIGM01000046.1 GCA_003230795.1 bacterium | reverse complement strand
CCTACTGCGAAGTAGGAGCCGCCAATTCGCAATATGTCGACGCTTGCCACTTCCGCAGGCCAGGATACTTCGCGCTCGCAGTGCCACTCAGACTGCTCGAGGCTAGCTTCTTCTTTGTTCCAGCCTTCAAGCAGAACGAATTTTTCTAGGTTATTATCGCAAACTAGTTCGAAAGCCTCTTCAAGTGGAAGTCCGAAGGCAAGGGCGTTCCAAAACATCGTGTAGGCTACATCTGCGAGCCCATCGAGCATCTCAAGCTGATCTGTTGAGCTTGAAGAAACTTTGTAGTTCAAAGAGTTCGGGTCAGTAATTTCAGTGCCTTGGAATTCGGGAACCACGCCCAAGCCGTGAATTACGTACTCGAGAACTTCTGAAAGCAGTAATTGAGCACCAAGCTTGCGTTCATTTTCGTCTCCGTTGCGGAATGCGCCTGAAACGTTTTGTCCAGCAAGCTGCATAAATTGCTCAATCTTATCTGCTTTCATTGTTGCTTGTTCCTCGATTCTATTGCCCATGTTTGATGAATTCAAGGCCAAATGCGGTAGCCGAGAAATAGCTGGAAATGCTGCTCTGAGGTGAGCATAATGTCCTGAAATAATGAAATATTTGCGGAGGCATTAAATTCAGCCCCACCAAAAATTACGCTTGATTCTCAACTTGTCATAACCTTCGTAGACCCAGAGCGAGTTTTGCTATGCCTAAAGAGGCTTTACCATTTTCACGAAGATTTTTCCTACGCGGAGTGACGTCTGCTCTTGGCCTCAGCTTGGTCTCGACGACGGCTTGCGAACGGCATCGCTACATTAGACCTGCTACAGAGCTTGAGCTTGGTAGTGTCGATGAGCTGCTCTATTCGATTATCCATATACGAAGTAAGGCAATACTCCTTTTTCGAGATGCGGACGGTTGGTCGGCTCTGAGCACGAGGTGCTCTTATAGAGGCTGCGATCTCACGCACCAGGAAGTTGGCTTCCGCCAAGAGGGACTTTTGTGTCCTTGTTGCCACACCAGATACTCATTACGCGGAATTCCGCACAAGGGCTGGCCTGCGAAGCACCCTTTGCCATGGGTTGATCTCAGCTTTAAGGAAGGTCACCTCTATGCGAATCCGGGCGCACCTCGTAAATCGAGCTGGCGATTTTCAACTCCTGAAATTGAAGAAGCTATCCGTACATTGCGCAAGCGTGTTCGTGAAGAGAAGCTGAAGGATGAAGTATCCATTCCTGGATTGCTCACGGGTAAAGGAGACGGGGAAGTCGGCGTGATGTTTCTCGAAGACGATCCTAATCTCGTACATGAGTTGAAGATGATTAAGTAAGCAAACAAACGCTTCTCTTTTGCTCAACGCCAATAAAAAGAGCCTCCGTGGCGATTGAACGGCCCCCTGGAAGGGACAAAGAATATAGTCATCAAGACACGTGAAAAAGCGACTAGCTTTTTCTCCACCGAAGGCTGCTGCCAAAGCAAATTACTTTCTTCAATCAAAATACTTCCGAATCAGTGCAGTTTATCGGGAATTTTCTTTCACGATGACTATATATTCCAAACGCGACTACATCACATGCCATCTATTAATTATATTTAGCCAATGCTTCCTGCGACTATTGACTAGTTGGTTTTACTAAGCCCTGGCGCTTAGGAGCATTGGTCTCTCACATTCGAATACGGGTGAGCCTTGTTCTCCGAAACGGAGACAGAGGGCTCTCGTGAGCAAACTCCTTTGTGTTCATGAGGTCTCTCTATGGTTTTTCAAAATCCCTTTCCTTATGCAGGAGCAAATACAATGAACGCTTCATTCGTCCGTGACTTACTTCCGCACGAAGCGCGATGGGATGAGGTTCAAGCTTTGGTGCAAAGAATTCTCGACTTCCGCATCGACGGCGAGCCAGTCGCTCTTTTTCCTTGGGTTGCTGGCGGTGCCTACGAGCTTGGCGCCGTGATCGGCTCCATGCCGGGCTCCTCTAAGGTGCTTCTCGGTTCAATGGTGCTAAACGACCAAGCGTGGAGTCACGCGAAGTTGACAGTGCCGGTGACTTCTAGCTGCACGCCGGAAGTCGGAGACGGATTAGCCGTTTCGAATTTTCTCGATATTCAAAGCGTGAAAGGTGATTCCTTCGATGTTCGCCGAATCATTGGTCTTGGTGTCACCGCAACGATTGCCACAACCGACCCGCAAGCGGGAAAACGCGGTGGGCAAAGAGCGTGCATCTCGATTCGTCGTTACGACGGTATGAAGAGAGTGGCTGTGCGCTTTAGGCATGCATCCGAGTATCCCGGGGAGCAACGCGACAAACGAAAGTTTCAGTCGCAAATACTCGACCTTGTCGCCCTAAACATGGTTGCCGAGTCACTCGGGATTGAGCAAGTTCCGCTCCTGCCCGAGTACGAAGTTACTTTGGACGAGAGAGAGCTTCAAACGACTGAGGGAGGTTTCGTTCTCGAAGCCGTACCTGTTGATGTTTGGGAGCGGGATGTCGTTGTGATCGAAGCGAATGGTGCTGTAAAAGGTGAAGATTGGTTACAGCCGGGTAAGCATACGCTGATTCCGTGCTCCGCGAACCCTTTCACCGCTTCGCACGATCAGATTGCGCAGCACGTGGCAGCCTCC
>QIGM01000232.1 GCA_003230795.1 bacterium | reverse complement strand
GTTAGCGGCTGGAGCTGCAGCTTGAGTCGGTGCTGCGTTTCTAGTTTGCATAAAGAGCATGATGTCATCTTTTGACACTCTGCCGTTGGTTCCCGTTCCAGGAATACCGGAGAGTTCGAGCGCCGAGATGCCGTGTTGAGCAGCGAGGCTTCGAACTAGCGGTGAATAGAAGCGGTCTCCGACTTGCGGCGGAATATTTGAACTACTCGTTGCTGGTACTACTTCCGCTGTGCTTGGCGCGGGAGCTGGACTTGCAGCAGGTTCCGGAGCTGGAGTCGGGCTGCTTGCCTGTGCGGCGTTCGCATCAGAATCTATGATTGCGATTACTGATTTAACTTCGACCGTATCTCCTTCGCTAGCGAGGAGTTCTACGATCTTACCTGTGGCGGGAGCGGGGATTTCAGAATCAACTTTGTCTGTAGAGATTTCGAGAATGGTTTCATCCTTTGCAACAACATCACCAACATTCTTAAGCCATTTTAGAATCGTTGCCTCGGTGATTGATTCACCCATCTGAGGCATCTTCATCTCAGTTCTCATTTGTCTCTCCAGAGGAAATTTATGATCAAACGTGGAAAAGGTGCCAGGCACCAGTCGCGGGAATTTCTCCGAATATCCCGCGACTGGTGCCTGGCACCTTTTCCATAGCCGGCCACGTAATGTAACAAAAATCTGAATTTATGCGAGAGGCAATGTGAATAGGGCTCAAATACCGGCACTAATCAGCGGTAGTGTTTATGCCTTCGGTCTGGGGTGGCTAGTAGCGTACCAAATGGCCTAAAGCCTGGACAATATCATCAATTTGCGGGAGCACTACCGCTTCGAGGATAGGAGAATGAGGAACTGGCGTGTTTTCCCCGGCGACCCTAGTGACGGGAGCGTCCAGGTACTCGAAGGCAGTCTCGGATATTCGCGCTGCGATTTCCGCGCCGAAGCCCATGGTGCGGACGTCTTCATAAACAATAAGCGCCTTACCCGTACGACGAACGCTCTCTAGTATTGTGCTCATATCGAGGGGGAGAATGGTTCTTAAATCAATCACCTCGACTTCGTAACCCTCCTTCGCAAGCTCCTCGGCAGCGAGGCGAGATCTATTTACCAGGGCCCCCCAGGTGACAATGGTCACATCGCTTCCTTTGCGAATTGTCTTTGCAACTCCAATTGGAATCAGGTCGTCGGGACCTCCAATCGGGCCCTTGGCGTAGACTTGTCGGTAGAGACCTTTGTGCTCCAAAAACAACACAGGGTCATTGCAGCGAATTGCGCTTTTTAAAAGCCCCTTCGCATCCGTAGCGTTTGAAGGCTGAATTATTATCAGACCCGGCATATGAGCGAAGGTCGCAGCTATGTTTTGAGAATGATACAGGGCTCCGTGAATGTAGCCCCCAACCGCAACTCTCACTACCGCAGGGCAGGTAAAGGCACCATTGGAGCGATAGTTCATCATCGCAAGCTCATTGCGAATCTGCATCATGCCGGTCCAGATGTAGTCGCCAAATTGAATCTCAACCACTGGCTTTAAACCAACCGAAGCAAGGCCGACTGCGGTGCCGATGATGCTCGCCTCAGCAAGGGGAGAGTTGAAACACTTTTCAGCTCCGTGCTTTTCGGTGAGGCCTGTAGTGACGGCAAACACTCCGCCTTTGCCGTAGGCAACATCTTGGCCATAGACCAGTACGTCTGGACTATGCGAAAGCTCCTCATCAAGCGCCTTGTTGAGCGCATCAACCATGAAAAACTCTTCACCGCTTGCCACTGTTTCAACAATCTCAGGCCTGGGGTAAGTGTCGACATAGACGTGCTCAGAGAAGGAATCAGGTCTAGGGTCAGGCTGTTCTTCTGCCCATTCTGCCGCTTCATTGATTTCAGCATGAATGCGAGCATTCATGGCATCGAGCTCTTCAAGAGTGGCGACTCCACGCGAGATTAAATCCGCTTTAAACTGCGCGATCGGGTCACGTTTTCTATCGTCTGCAATGTCTTCCGGTGTACGGTACTTCGCTTGATTATCTGAGATAGAGTGACTTTGTAGTCTTACGACGTGGCCAACGACAACGGTAGGGTGCGTGCGCAACTGCTTCTTGCATCACATCAAAACTTTCCCAGTAGTCTAAGCCGTCGACTTCGACTACTTCGAGCTCGCCGTAGCCGCTAGACATTTCAGCGACACTCTCGCCAGCAATCTGCTCGGAGATATGAACCGAGATAGCAAACTGATTGTCCTGAATGAGGAAAATCACCGGTAGGTTCTCTCTTGCAGCCCAGTTTAGCGCTTCGTGATATTCGCCTTGCGCAGTAGTTCCTTCTCCCGCGGAGACGTAGACTACTTGGTCAGTTTTTCGAATTTGTGAGGCCTTGGCTGCCCCGACGGCTTGTAGAAATTGGGTTCCAGTCGGTGAGCTTTGGCTAATAATATTGAGGTCTTTATGACCGTAGTGCATCGGCATTTGTCTGCCGCCGGAATTAGGATCGTCTGCTTTGTTCATTGCGTTGAGCATAAGCTCACGCGTGCTCATGCCCCAAGAAGTAACAAAGGCCATGTCACGGTAGTAGGGATAGGCCCAGTCATGCCCTGCGCGCATTGCTTGCGCGGTCGCCACTTGCACCGCCTCGTGTCCGGCGCAGCTAATCTGAAAATGACATTTATTTTGCTTGTAGAGCACAATGATTTTCTCGTCACTCATGCGAGCACGAATCATGCTCTCGTATGCCTCGAGCAGTTGCTCAGGCGTCGGTTCATGGCGTGCTCTCTTTTTTGCTCGTTCCGCATTACGCATACGAACAAGCTCCATTCGAGAACACTCCTCGCAGGTATCGTCTTGCAAGCCTTTGGTCACCATAGCCCTCTAGAAATGAGGCTAGCTGCCCCAAGAATTTCAAAGTTCTCAAGTCCTTCTTAACAGATTTACCG
>QIGM01000474.1 GCA_003230795.1 bacterium | reverse complement strand
GATGTCGGCAGCCACGTAGCCTGCATGGAAACGACCAAGCAGGGAACCAACTCCTACACCGAAGCCGTAGAGCAAGCCTTGTCCACGGTCTTTCAGTCTATCCGGTAATATCTCATGAGTAAGTCGTATTGAGGCGATGTAAGCGGCACCAAAGCTTAGGCCGTGTAGTACCTGAGAGGCCATTAGAATATAGAAATCGTCAAAGTAGTACAGTATCAACCAACGCAGTAGAGAGGCGTAGATGCCTAGAAGGTAGACCGACTTAAGCGAGAGCTTGTTCTGCCAGTGTTTGAACGAGAAAAAGAAGATAACTTCGGCGATAACGCCAATATTCCAAGCAAGTGAGATCTGGGAGGCGCTCCACCCTAGGGTGTCGAGATAGAGAGAAAGATAGACATACATCATAGAGTGAGACGCCCAAATAAGACCGACCGATAGAAGAAGGGCTATGAACCTTGCGCGATATTTATTATCAGTCGGATTTGTTCCGCTTTCTTCAATCTCGTGTTTCTTCGGCTCTGGTTCTGCGCGTAGGTATTTTCGCATGCGCAGTGAGACTAGTAGCGTTGAGAATACGATAAGCAAGCCAGCGGGAATGATGACTGATCTGCCCACGGAGTCCGTGAGCGCACCAAGCGCAAACATTACGGCAACAAAGCCAATCGATCCCCAGCTTCTAGCTCGTTCAAATTCTATTTCCCCTGCGGTAGCAGCTCGTATGGCCTGGGCGTCAACAAGTGCATCTGCTGCTCGTTTGCAGAAACAGCAAAGCGCCCATGCGATGGTGAGCAAGAGGAAGTTCTCAGTGAGCGTGAGAGGGAGGTAGGCGACAAGAGCGATTGAGAGGAAAATACCAAGAAGCTTTCTGGGTGTGATGAATGAATGAGCCAACTGTAAGGAGCTTGGAGAAGCAAGGATCGACGCAAGATTAGTTGCCGCACTTACGAACGCTATTTGAGCTGCTGAAAACCCAATCTCTTCGCAGTGGAGGGGGAGGTAGCCTAAGGTGAAGGCGTATATACTAATGCTCGCAAAATAGTACGTGGAATACGTCCAATGCGATACTGGGATCAGCTTGCTTTGCATCAAGCAGATCTAGCATTTGAATTCTTATGGTGGAAGTCGAAGGTTGACGTTTACGACGTACTCGACCACATCAAGCGAAGCTTGATGAAATTTGGTAGTGGAATACTACAGTGAGATAAACTTAGGCTGCGACGTCTAGTGATTTAGGAACACCTTCTTCGCCGGCATTTTTATCGCCCGCTGGCTTTCCCTTCGCTTCCTGCTTATCAAACGTTCCATCTACCTTACGGCCTTCGGCACTACTAGCCCCGCGACTCTTGCCGTCAGAACTTAAGCTGACGACTGATGCGGCACTTGCCGAGGTCAGAGCGGCTTGCGCGTTCGAAGAAAGGCTAGTGCCTTCTGATCCTCGACCGGCTGCGCCAGTGCTCTGCGATCCCGTGCTTGCTGCTGGCGCCACTGCTGGTGCCAGGGTACTACCTATTACACTCATAGTAGATCTATCGTCCTGAAATTACATAAACTTTAGACAATTGAGTAATATAACTGCTTGGATTTACTAGGTTTAGACTAGTAGTTCTGGATAAGTGCGTTAAAGTCCCGAATTTTCAGAAATCTCTGGCGCTACCGGGCTTCTTCGCCTGAGGCATTCGTGCTATTTTCACATGCTTTTCCCGATGAATAATTTTTAGAAATGGGCAAGCAAATGGTCTATCTTGACGCAAATTCTAGTTCGAAGCTTCGGCCGGAGGCCGGGCAAGCGATGGAAGAGCTTTTATCCGAGCGATCCAAGGCGCGGAATCCCTCGAGCGTGCACACTCAAGGTAGGCTTGCGCGTGCTCTTTTGCGTCGAGCACGACAACAAGTGCTCGACATGCTCAGCCTGAATCAGCCCGTTTCGGCAGAAACTATTTTCGTCTCCGGAGGCACAGAGGCTTGCAATCAAATGATGCTAGGCTTTCTGGGACCGCTCACTCGCCTTGCGCAGTCGCCAGCCCATATTCTTAGCACCTCAATCGAGCACGCTGCCGTAAGTGTACCTTTGGAGATGCTTGAGCAAGCCGGGTGGAGAATTACCTGCGTGAGTCCGAACAGTCTGGGACTAATAGCCGCCGAAGATTTTGTAAGATCTTTAGAGCCAGATACTGCGGCGAATAACGAAACCGGAGCTGTGCAGCCGGTTATCGAGATCGCCAAGCTATTGCGACTTGCAGGGTATGGCGGGCCGGTCGTGTGCGACATCACGCAGGCAGTCGGGAAATCAAAAGTCTCAATTGTCGAGTTGTTCGATGCAGGCGTGAATGCTGTTGCGATTTCAGGTCATAAAATCGGGGCACCAAGTGGTATAGGCGCTCTGATTGTTTCCTCAAGTGATAAAACTTGCTTTCTCCAACAAGCACTGCTCCTCGGCGGTCCGCAAGAACAGCGCTTGCGAGGCGGCACTGAGAACCTACTCGGAATAGTTGGTTTTGGTGCAGCTGCGGAGGCAACGCACAGAACTTTAAACGAGGACCTTACGCGGCGTCATCGTCTGCGCGAGGCTCTTTGGAAGGATGTTTCTGATTCTCTCGCTGATGTGCATCGGCTTGGCCCAATCCCTGATTCTGCGGTGCTCCCAGACACCTTGCTAAGCAACACTCTGCTTGTTCAAGTCGGAGATTGTCGAGGGGATGATTTAGTTGCCGCACTAGACCTTAACGGATTGGCGGCTTCAACCGGTTCAGCTTGTTCTTCAGGTCGTCAGGAGGTCTCAGCAAGTGTTCGTGCCTTGGGTCTCGGTGAGAAGAGTGCTGGCGAAGTGATACGGCTGAGTCTTGATTGGGATGCGACTCAAGAAACGGTAGAAGAAGCTACGCGGATTTTTTGTACAACAGTCCAACAGATGAGACGTTTTAGCGAACACGGTGAGCTCCGATTCCAGGTAGGCTCCTGATATGGTAAACGTGCAGACTCAAAAATCAGATCAATTGGAAACGCAAAAGGGGCAA
>QIGM01000252.1 GCA_003230795.1 bacterium | reverse complement strand
GATCACCGTCCCGTCTTCGCCCGTGTGAACGTAAACAAGGCAAGCAAAGGCAGGAACGTTGGGTTTGGAGTCGCCGGTGATTTCGAGTGAGTCGGGATTGCCGGGGTTTGGTTGCGTATTCATGTTGGCTCTACGGTTTCCGAAACCATTATCGGGATTTAATCATAGCATAGTCAAAAATCGGGGGAGCAAAGTGCTTGGAACCATTGTTTAGATTTGGTTCCGGAGACCTTTTTACCCCGTGGGTCTTTAGTGTTGGATTGCCATGTCGGGTGCTACGGTTTGATTTGTCCAGCAGTGGAATCCAGGTATCCGCTTCGCACTGCTGGACAAGCCAGGCAGTAGCACCTGGCGTTTCGTGTTTTCGGTCTGAAATCCTAGGCCATACATACTTGGCCTGCTTTTATTTGTCCTTCAAAATTTTACGTAACACAGTTTTCATGCCCTCTGGTTCGTGGCCTCTGTGTACCATCTTCGAGATTATAGGAAGTGCTCGTATTTCGTACCCCTAGCATATTCGCCGCAAAACTTTTTGAGAATATCACGACCACGAAATGTCTTTCTCCATTGGCCCGACTTCAGGTCGCCGGAATATTTGGCACGCAATTCTCTCTCTAGGATTCCAATCGATTTTTCGTTCAAAGTAGACTTTGCTAGTTCTGCTATTTTTCGAGAAGAATCTTTAACCGCCTTACATAATTCCGATGAGTATTGACTTGAGTCAGGATTGATCTTGGTACTAATGCAGCTGTTGAGTTCCTTTCCTATTTTGCTTTGGAGCTGTGCATAAACCAAGCCATCGAGGGTTTCTTCAGCAATACTTTGGAGCTTCTGTTCGATATTGTCTTCTGACCAACCGCAGTCGCCGGAAGTATTGTAATCATTAAGTACCTCTAGAATGTCGGAAGCACTGAGAAGGTAGTTCTCGATATGATATACATCCCATTGGTGCATTTGAGTTGATTCAGATTCGACCCCCGGAGAATCTGAATCAGAATCGACGATTCCGTAGAATCGTGCGCCTAATTCGACTTTTCCAGAAGCTTCATGAAGAGTTTTTTGCAGAGCCCTTACTCCGGCCTTATTGCCACCAGATATTGCATTTACTTTATCAGAAAACTTGGGGAAAAGTCGGGTAGTCATGCGCACATCAAATTCTGCATCTCCTCCACCTTCGAAAATCACGACCTTTGCACCAGGGCGGTAGGCTGCTAAATCGCCAACTAGGTCAATTACAGCTTTTTCAACATCCTCTTGAGCATCGAGAAGAAGAGCTTGATTCTGCGTTTGGCCGAATTCGGTGGTTGGATGCATATGAAAAACGCTGAAACCTGGTTGTGAGACGCTTTCTCTTAACAGAGTATCAGAATGCGTAACGAGCCAAATTTGATTTCCTAAACTTTTCCCAAGGTATTTTTTGTAGAATGCAGGTAATCCACTGACTAATCGAGGGTTCAGATGCAGCTCAGGCTCATCAAGCAAGAGAATTGAGTTTCTTGGAGCTGAGTTACGTAAGCGTAAGTACCCATAGAGTACTTCCTTTTCGCCAGATGAAAGCTCATCAATGTCATGTGAGTGTCCCGAATCAAGCTTCACCATAAATTCGAACAAGCCATCATTTGTGGGCCTCGGTCCTTCAAAGTGCTTGCCGGGAAAGAATGTCTCAAAAAGTTCTTTGAGCACATCGGAGAGACTATGCTCAGGACTATCCATTGGAGCCCCGGACTCGCGAGCAAGTAATCCTCGAACATAACTACTGGCCATCTCGGACTTAATATTGCTGTATTTGTTTCGATAGTTGTACAAGGCATGCTGCATGAGAGTATCCTGAGCATCGGCGAAACTTAGGTTGATCCCCTTAATCCCTTCGCGGCTATAATCACGATGTGCACCATGATAATCAATTATCCCTAAAACCTTAGGGTCGTAGGTACTAAATATCAGCTCAAGAGTTCGACACCTATGGATTTTTATTTGCAAGTCCTGACTACCGGGCTTTATTGTGAGTTCTCCCCGGATAGTATTATTCTTCAACTCAGCAAGAACCTCTTGAGATTCTTTTTCAGCACAGATCTCAATTCCAGGTTGCTTACTACGTGTTTCATACGCCAAGGAAGGATCACCGAGGCCAAATTCTGATCCTCCTTGAGCCGCAGCATTTTTTGCCCAAAGCGATCTAGTAATTAGTTTCTTTGCGTTTTTCCGAAGAAACAGTAATTCATCTTGCGAAAGCACCAAACTAAGGCCAATTCGCAACTCACGCGTCTTGTCTTGGAACAATTCATCTGGACTAATACCATTTCCTCTAGAATCTATATTGATTTTGAATTCACTGAACCAATTCTGCCATTCATTTATTTGGTAGGCTCCGTAGCTAGATTTGAGCAGGCGAATTGCGTCTAGGATGCACGATTTCCCACACCCATTTGGGCCAGCAACTACAACCATTTCTTGCAGCCCAATTAGGGAGGCTGTTGATATGGCTCGGAAGTTTTCAACATTGAGCTGCGATATGAACATGAATACACTGGCAATTAGAGGTCTATGGAGCATAAAAGGGGGCATCTGAATACTTAGGCATGAAAAAAGTGTCCAGCAACCAATTTTCGTTTCTCAGTAAAAAGCACGACATCAACTAATCATCATCCGCCCGCAGCACAGAAACAAACGCCTTCTGCGGGATGTTCACACTACCAAACTGCTTCATCTTGGCCTTGCCCTTTTTCTGCT
>QIGM01000499.1 GCA_003230795.1 bacterium | reverse complement strand
CAGAGGAGCATTATCCAACAAAGATAGAAGCTGACGCTCTGCAAAACACTCTTGGCATAGATATCAGAGCAGACGAGTTTCTCGGCAATTTGGAACGTTTGATGGAGGTGCTATTCAGCTCACAGTTCGTACTGAAAAGAAGCAATGCTGACACACTAAAGAGTTGCTTGGGCATTGTGGATTCTCTCATCAAGAAAATTACTCTTTTCGTCTGTGAAAAATGCGGGAAAGGCAAATTTAGCTCTGGCGATGATACGGTAGTCAATTTGTATCAGGCATTCTATCGCCGCCTTATTTTCCGAGACCGTAATTTGCCACAACCGTGGATATTTACCACCAACTACGACTTGTTCAACGAAACGGCACTTGACCGGCTCGGCACTCCTTACTGCAACGGATTTTCTGGCACCGCCGTAGAGCGTAGATTCAACCCAGCAAGTTACCGATACTCACTCGCCGAGCAATTGGACATCACGAATAGGAAATGGACATCGGTCGATGGGTATCTTTACTTGTGTAAGCTGCATGGTTCCATAAACTGGATTGAGGAAGCCGAAGGAAGTAGCCTCTTTCCAATTCGTGAAACCGCTCGACCAATTAAGCCGGAAGACCGTGTGATGATTTACCCCACACCAACGAAGCAGAATGCTAGCTTCGGTTCGCCCTATTCAGACCTGTTTCGAGAATTTCAATTGCGTGTAGTTCGGGAACAAAGCGTTCTGGTTGTTTTGGGATACAGCTTTGGTGACGAGCATATCAATAATTTGATTTTTCAAGCATTGACCGTGCCTTCTTTCCGCATGGTTGCTTTTGTCAATCCAAACGCTGACGGTGTTGTTGGCAGTGTTGTTGAAAAGCTCAAGGCTCTTCAAGACCCAAGGATTTGGTTGATTGGTGGCGATGGCTTAGAGGAAGGCCGTAAAGCACACTATTTCAATTCGTTCATTGAAAGTTTCATGCCTGAGCCTCCGGGAAGCGAAGTTGAGAATGCTGTAGAAAAAGTGGTTTCCCAACTTTTAGCTCATACAAATCAAGCGGAAGTAAGCGATGAAAAGTGACGATAGCCGCCGTGCAATCGGAAAACTGATATCCGTGGCTGCGGACAAGTTTGTGGTCGAGCTACACAGAGGCACTGAGAACTTTACTGTAGTTGGGTTCGATGACGTGCATTACGTTGCCTGCTTAGGTTCCTTTGTCATACTACCAATTCCAGCGGGCTACGTTGTAGCAGAGGTAGTAGGGCTTCGGGATAAGGACGTATCTACGGCAAGGTCGTCTGGGAACGCTTCAACCGAAATTGACAAAGCCACCTCAGCAAAGTATCTCGACACGGTTCCTCTTGGCACTTTGCCACAAGAGCGAGACGGAGAGTTCATTTTTGGAGTATCGGTCTTTCCTTCGCTCTATACCGATGCTCTGTATGTTCTGGACACAGAGTTAGACCGTATTTTCGATGTGGCGAACGCAACTGAGCCATCAAAATCAGAGAATCATGATGATGCCACACGCTACAAAGCGTTGACCGTTGGCACTTCGGTAATCTTCCCTGATTATGATGTGAAATTTCGCGTTGATTCGTTCTTCGGTGGCCACGCAGCGATTCTTGGTAATACTGGGAGCGGTAAGTCCTGCACCGTTGCGACGATTCTTCAATCTCTTTTTACTAAGTCCGATGAGCATGTAGCTCGTGGCGCTACATTCGTGATCCTTGACGTGAATGGTGAATACTCTCAAGCATTTGAAGAGTTGCCAGGTAAAATACGCCTTACGCACTTTTATGTCAGCGGAACAGAGGAAGATTCAAAAGAGACCCACGAGAATTGTATTCCGTTCCGGCTGCCTCATTGGTTTATGTCTTCCGAAGAATGGGAGCTATTGCTGCGTGCAAGTGAACGGACTCAACAGCCTGTGCTAAGGACGGCATTAGGATTAACTACCTTGTTTTCTGATGGTAATGATAGCTCACTATCCGAATTGAGGAACCACATAATTGCGTCGTGCTTTCGTTGTATCCTTCAAGGCGATGCGGGAGGGGCTGCAAAGGCTGACCGAATAAAATCCATTTTGACTACTCACAGCACTGAAGCTCTAAATGCAGGTACCGTATCAAATCTCCTGACGGAGCTTTACGGCAAGCTGCCACAACTGGAAGCGTTTAATAATCTTCTGGATAGCCACATTAAGGAAGATGTTACAATTCCGGGGTATGGAAACAAAGAGTTTGAGTTTGATAAACTTGGGGAAGCTCTTGACCTCGCAATTCTCTATGAGGAATCGCATGGCAATAAGCAAATACGTGACTATTGCTCACAAATGGTTACTCGCTTTAAGTCCATAATGGAGCGGGAAGAGTTTGCTTTTCTTCGACATCCACCATCTGAATTGTCTCCCCATGAACTTACTCAAAAATCTTTTGTGGATTGCTTGATTGGGAAACGGCAGAGCGATGCTAATGACAAGAATCCATCGCAGGTGATTATTCTCGACATGAACGACGCTGCCGATGAAGTTGTTGAAGTGGCTTCTGCTGTTATTTCAAGACTTGTATTTGAAAGACTCCGACGGCTAGAGCCTCGAAACAGCTATCCAGTTCACGTCATTCTGGAAGAGGCACACCGTTACGTAGCGGAACGTAAGACTGGATTTGCTATTGATGCGAGCATTGTTTTTGAGCGTATCGCAAAAGAAGGTCGCAAGT
>QIGM01000412.1 GCA_003230795.1 bacterium | reverse complement strand
GATGGTTCGGATGTGCTTAACTTGGACTTCCAGGCAACGGCGCTTTTCGATGTCAGTGGCACCATTTCTCATAAAGGAGCTCCGCTCGAAGGTGTTACCATCGAAGCGGGCGCACTTGGGAATACTCGCACAGATTCGCGTGGTCAGTTTCAATTCGAACAAGTCGAAGAGGGAACGCACTACCAGATTACTGCTTCTAAAGAAGGATATGCTATCAAGAGCAATCTAGGCAGTGGGGTGATCACAAGCGATTTGGCTGTTCCATTCGCGGCAACGCAACTGTTCGCAATTCGAGGACTTGTTACTCATAAGGGCCGTCCGCTTACTGGCGTAAGTATTGATGGTGGTGAACTAGGATTTCGCACAACTGGCGGAGACGGAAGTTTCTCCTACGAAGGAGTCGCAGAGGATACCAAGTTTCAGGTAGGCGTCTCTAAGGAAGGATTTATCTTTTCTTCTGATACAGACAGCGGTGAGCTCTCAGGAGCTGATCAGTCACTACATTTTGCAGCTCGCCAGCTCTTTACGATTAGTGGTCAAATTACCAATCGTGGAGTTCCGCTCTCGGGCGTCGAGGTTGATGGCGGAGCGTTAGGAAAAACGACTACTGGAGCTGACGGGATACTACCGTTTTGAAAATGTTCCAGAGGGTGAAGAGTATAGTGTGACGGCAAGCAAAGAACGCTTTCGTTTGTCACATCAAGAGTAGGAAGATATCGTCATCAAGGTATTTTACTGCGCGAAACGCTGATCTAGATCGATCTATCCTTAATTGTTCGTTTCAGTTCTTATCTCTCCATGGATACCTCCTGCCGACTATGTAGTTCTAAATCCTTATCCGCAGCGGTTCCTGCATATGGACGTTCTTGGTACCTATGTCAGGATTGTGCTCTTGTGTTCTGTAGTGAAAAGGATTTGCCAAGCAGGGACGAGGAACGAGACCGCTACGAACAGCATAACAATTCAATTTCAGATCTTCGCTACGTTGAGTATCTCAACGTCTTGCTAAAACCGCTTGCGAACTATCTTGACGATGAATTTCTTGGTCTAGACTATGGCGCTGGTCAGGATAGTGTCGTGAAGAAGCTGTGTGAGAGAGGCGGGCTTAGGATGAGGGCATGGGATCCAATCTTCTCAACGGATTCGCAGGCGCTCTCTCAGGATTATCGCTTCGTTATAGCGACAGAAGTCGTTGAGCATTTTCATAATCCGGCTCAGAGTTTTACAGAGATTGATGGCTTGTTGAAGCCGGAGGGGGTTTTTGGATTGTTGACTCAGTTTTGGCCAGGTGAGAGTGGGTTTCAAGACTGGTTTTACGCTCGAGACCGGACTCATGTTTGTTTTTATTCTCGGAAGACTATGGAAGTCATTGCGGAGAAGTTTGGCTGGGAGATCTTGGAGATTGTTGAGGGCGAGCTTGAGTGGTCTGATGAGTCTCGACCGGTGGCAGTGATTTTTCGTAAAATGTAGTGGTGGGTTTTTGCGAATGGCAAGGGGTGTATTTCTCACTACTTCATCCCTGCTTGGCTTGTGAGATGCAATATCCCTATAGACCAAGAAACATGCTATTATGGGCTATAGAAAGGAGCCCTATAGCCCATGAAATGGAATTGGCAATTAAAGAACTGGCCTCGGTTTAGTTACGAAAAAAGTATTATCGAGCCGTCAGAGAAGGAACTGTTGCTTCAAGCAGGATATTTTAGCGGTGTGCTTGAACATCTTTCTCAATCAGAACAAGACACAGTTAAAGTTCAAATTTTAAGAGATGAGACACTTTCGTCATCAAAAATAGAAGGTGAGCTTTTAGATCGAAACAGTCTCCAATCTTCTATCTTAAAAGCATTTGGCATGAACACTACAAGCAAAAGAATACCCAGTAAGGAGGCCGCAAATGGAGAATTGGCCGTATTACTCTACAAGACTTACGAAAAAAAACTCACGACAAAAATGTTATGCTCATTTCACGAGCTATTATTTCAAGATGAAAAGGAATTAATAGTCGGTGCTTTTCGCAGTAATTCAGATCCAATGCAGATAGTATCTGGAAGGCTTGATGCTTCAAGAGAAGTCCACTTTGAAGCAGTGCCAGGAAAACTTGTTAATCAAGAAATGAGCGGTTTCGTAAATTGGTATAATAATCAATCTATCCACCTATCTCCACTTATCAGAGCGGGACTTACGCATGTTTACTTTGAAGCCATTCACCCCTTTGAGGATGGCAATGGACGAGTCGGTAGGCTACTTGCCGAGAAAGCCTTATCAAGTAGCCTTGGTGCCCCAACTCTTTTATTACTTTCGAGTATGATGGAAGAGAAAAGGAAGGATTACTATCAAGCTCTAGCGTCTACTAACAGAACACTAGAAGTCACAGAGTGGCTATGCTGGTTTTCTAAAATTGTACTTCTCGCTCAAAAACGATCGAAAAATAAGATAAGCTTCTTAATTGAAAAATCTAACTTTTTTAAACATTTTGAAAATCAATTAAGCCCCAGGCAAGAAAAAGTTCTACTCCGCATGTTTAAAGAAGGCAGTGACGGTTTTAAAGGTGGATTGAGCGCTGAAAATTATATCAAAGTATCAAAAACCTCACCTTCTACAGCAACAAGAGATCTCCAAGACTTGGTTAAGAAAAAAGCCCTAGTGAGAAAAGGGGAAAGGAAGCATGCTAGATATTACCTAGCTCTGTCTTAGTGTAAGCGCTTCGCAAGCGGCGTTCTTGACAGAGATGTAGGACGAGGGAGGATAAAGAATGCCTTCCGCTCTCGGTCCTCAGCGCCTTGCGTCTCTTGCTTATTATTGTGAAGTGTCAGCGCGCTTGTGGAGGTTCGCTCCAGGCATTCTTTATCCTCCCTCGTTTTGCTCTACGTGCAGGAATCTTGAAAACGCGCTTTCCATTTAAGTTTAAGGAAGACGTCAGCCGCAGTTCGTTT
>QIGM01000282.1 GCA_003230795.1 bacterium | reverse complement strand
GAGATCTATTGAGTCAAGTGACCCCCGAGCTGGTTAGCGCTGCGGAAGAATTTAGTGAGCAAACATGGTTTATCCCCGTAAGTGCGACAGGATTACCCGCTGCCATACGCGATTCCCATCAACCTCCTCAGATGCTTTCTAACACAATCCTCATGCAATGTGTGACTCAGAATGCCTTTGAATTATCAGGCTCTTAGAACCATCTTCTGGACAAATCATGAAGCTACTTCGATGCAGAATTTGCGATGAGTTGGTTCGACTCCGAGGCGAATCGCAATCTTGTCAATGCGGGGCAAGTAAGGGAAGGTATCTCGACGATAGAGATGTCGAAATCTCTGGGCCTTGTGAACTCTATGGGGTTCGCAGCATCGACTATTTCTCAGGAGAGGACTGGAGCAAAAAGCTCTTTCGTATTCCCCACTTTCATCCCACTACATAAAAGCGTGATTTGCAGATGTCCCCAAATATCTGTACCGGCTTGGCCAAGAGAGTCAAGGCTTCAACGATTGCCATTGAAAATTCTGAGTCGGCAGTCGCAGCAGTCCTAGTAAGCGAACCGAATTCTAGGCTCTGAGCTATCCGTAACCAGGCGATTCTTAGTTCGTATAAAGTGGGTTATACGAACTAAGAATACCGTGTATGCTCAGTCTCAATACTGATGAATTCTGTACCGGGAACACGGTTCCTAGGGCCAAATCCGCACGGAGGTGACATGAACGCCCAAGCCAGAGCACTCACCACAACTCAACACTTGCCACCAGTATTCGGTGGAGCCAATCCTCAGAGCCTGGCTAAACTTCGACCCATCATCGAATCTGCCTTCGATGCCTGGCTCAAGAAAACCAAGTCGGCCAAGACCCGGACCGCTTACAAGAACGATGTAGAGCAATTCCTAAGCTTTCATGGCTTGGAAACCACGCACATCGAGCAGATGACTCGTATGGTCCCTGATGACGTATCAAGCTGGCGTGACCACTTAATGGATGCTGGTGGTCGACCTGATAAGGCTGGTAATCCAACTCCGGCTACTGATGCTACCGTGGCTCGGAAAATCACCGCCATCAGGAGCTTTTTCTCGTACCTCCAAGTCGCAGGCTACAAAGGAGGTAATCCGGCTCACAAGAACTTTGTCGATGCTCCTTCAATGCCCAACGTCGGACTCACCCCTGAGATTCCACCGAGCCAGATGATAGCTCTTCTCGATGCTCCGGTGACCAAGGACCATGACGGGAAGGAAATTCCTATCGGAGTGCGTGACAGAGCTTGGATTGCTCTGCTGGCCTACATGGCTCTCCGAGTTGAGGAACTTCATTCCATCAACGTCGGGAATATCAAGCGTGACGGCGAGCACACGGTCATTCACATCAAGGGCAAAGGCAACACAACGAGAAAAGGAGTTGTACCGCCGAGAGCTGCAAAAGCACTTAACGCTTGGATAGATTTAGCAGCAATCCGTGAAGACAGAAGCGGTCCCCTATTCCGACCGGGGAAATCTCCCAGAGGTATGGGCCGGGATGGTTTCAAACGAGAACGGCTCAATATCCGTCTCATTCAAAAGCGGATGAAGCAATACTGCAAAGAAGTGGACATCGACCAGTCGGTAACTGTTCACTCGCTTCGTGTGACGGCCGCCACGGTCGCAGACCGTGCAGGGGTGTCACTCAAGCATATTCAAGAATGGCTTGGGCACAAAGACCCGCGTACAACGGAGCGTTACATCCGAAGCGGTCAAGACTTAGATGAGAGCCCAGCCTACGCTGTGAGATTCGTCGCTGAGTTAAAGAAAAAGGAAGTGTCCCAATAGGCCTTCCGAGAACTTTTTTGCATAGAGCGACAACACAGCAACAAGCTGAAAGCAACTGCCATGTTCCCCCAAAATTACTTTAATCTTTTCCCTCCATTTCCAAGAGACAATAGCGTTTTCGTGGCAATGAGTTTCGCTCAGCAATTTGAAAATAGGTGGAAGAATGTTATAGCCCCTGCAATTTCTTCGATTTCTAATAACGGGGAACCCCTGAACCCAATCAGGGTTGATGCAAGACGAGTTAGCGACTCCATACTAACCGAGATACTCGGAGGTATAGCCAACAGCCTATTGATACTCGTCGATATTTCTACCCAAGGCTACGTTGATGAACGACCAATGCGGAATGAAAACGTCATGTACGAATTAGGACTGGCACACGCCACTCGTCTTCCCGAGGAAGTGCTGATATTTCGTTCTGACGATGACCGCATATCATTTGATGTGTCGAACGTAAGAGTAAATGGTTATGAACCTGAAAGCTCTCCTGATGTAGCACGAGAGTTAATTGTAGCGGCAATCAAAGACACACTACGAGAAGTTGACCTGGAGAAATCCCAGGCTGTTCAAACGGCTGTGAGAAGCTTGGATGCAAGTACATTTAATCTGCTTATTCGCTTGTGGCAAGGGCCAAGTACATCATTTATTTCACAAGAACAACTGGTGTCTGAAAACAAGCATCTAATCCCTATTATCCAGCTTGGCCAATCCCTACCTCAACTCCTCAGTGCAAGAATAATTGAGACTGGGTTTATGAGTAATGCCCCCGGTGGCAAGGCCCAAGAGATGATTGGGTACCGTTTGACTAAATTTGGAAAGACGGTCAAAGACCTTGCGATAAATGAACTTTTGACAACAAACAAAGCCGTGCAATCAGCAGCGGTAGAAGCTTACGTGAAAAAGCTGGAAGAACAGGAGAACTCCCCAAACTAAGATAAAAGAAATAGGGTGCGGACTTTATCCCCTCGGCTTCATCGGGCAGAGCGTTTGCGGAATACAGCGTCCAATCATCTCCAACCGAACATATTCGCCAGTTATCGGACGCTCGTGAACACGAGCACCGGCGATTTATCAGCCCCGATTCTAATGGGGAGGCACCGTGAAAACAAGTAATTTGGAAAGA
>QIGM01000090.1 GCA_003230795.1 bacterium | reverse complement strand
TTTAGCTCGTTACGGTTAGACGCGCTTTCCCTACTGGACCGACGCCAAAGCTCAGCGTATCCATTGGGCACACCGTGACACATATTCCACACCCAATGCAGGAAGACGTGACATTATCGAGCGTTTCCTGCTTTAGGGCGTAGCTCATAACGTCGATTCCAACTTGGCAGTAGCGGCTACACTCCCCACAACTTATGCACTTATCATTAGCCTCAATTCGGAAATGCCCCACACCCCGCTTTGACCAGAATTTAGAGGTCATCTGCATCATCTTCGCAAGCGGACACCAGTAACGACACCACACCTTACCACCAAGGAACGGATAGAGAGTCACGGGGATAATACCCACAAGCCAAACATCGACTATCACTCGGTAGAACCAAAGACCACTATCAGTCGGCTCCGTGAAAAAATTATAGGTATCCTTGAAAAGCATCCCGAGAGTCACAACCGTAGCAAGGAGAAGGACGAGGGTTCCCATCTTCTCCCAAGCAATCGCTCGTTTGCCCTTAGGAGCCAGATGTCGCCAACGGTCACCGAAGGTCTCAGCTAAGCCACCACATCCGCAAATCCACGAGCAATAACGCTTGCCGTGAAACAACGCGAGTATAGGAATAAGCACGAAACTAAGTAGCACTCCCCAGACGACCCAAACTTGGTGCGGGTCATAGAAAAAAGTATAGAAGAATAACGGCCAGGCGTAGACCATGCCGTAGGATCTCCAGGCTTGCTCAGCGAACTGAGGATCACTTGCAAGCTTCTCGCCTACCCATTGGTAGTCGATTGCTTTCTGGAATAGGTATTCCGGAACGATAAAGAAGAGAATCCACTGAAAGCTCATCAAGCTGATAAAACGCCAGACCTGAAACTTATCGCCCCTCTCAAGTCCCCAGCGCTTTAAGGCGCCGAGACCAAAAATCGTCATCAAAGAGGTATACAGTATGGTGTACCAAAACGACCACGGACGATCGAAGAAGCTCAACGTCGAGTAGCCCCAACCAGTAAAAGGCCAAAACTCCTGATCTGAACCGACTTTGGCTCCATAAATGGTGTGCCAAACGATAAAACTCACCCCGACCCAGGACCAACGATTTCCTCGCTTCCCGCTAAAAACTAGGCCAGCGACGCATACTCCTGCTCCAAGCAATCCGGATAAACCTTCGGTTGTGGCGATACTGCCCCCGAAAAAAGATAGCCCAAAAAGCACGCCAAGCGTCAGAGCGAGAGAAAGCCAGAACGAACCATTCCAGTCATTCTCTAACCGAAGACCAAGCTTTCGAAGAAAAGGAACTGGCAAGTCAGCACCAATTAAGACAGCACCAATTAAGACAAAGGCATGCTGAAAGGGTAAGGTCTTAGACTCTCCTGCGACTTTTACATCCGCGGTGCCGTCGTCATTAAAAGACGTCACCGAAGACTCAAAGGAAACCTTAATCGCTCCCTTCGCTTCAGCCTCTGCAAGCTGATTACGATTATCTTTGAAAACTCTGCCGAATTCTTTGCCGCGGTAGGCAAGCACAACTTTGTTTTGCTTAGAGAGTGCGACAGCCGACTCAATCGCGCTATTACCACCACCAACGACAATCACATCTTCATCTTTGTATTTTTTAGGTGAATACAATCGATGATACACCTGCTCTAAATCTTCACCGGGAACATTTAACTTCCTCGGGTTCCCTCGTTGCCCAGTGGCAAGCACCACATAGCCCGCCCGGTACGTCTCTTTGGAGCTTTCAAGAGCAAATAGACCGTCCTCGTCTTTCGAAATCCCGAGAAGCTCTTCTTCTGTACGAACATCGAGGCCACTTTCTTTCACGATCCCGTTCCAACGCTTGGTCAGATCTTCTTTCGTGCTTCCATCAAGCCATAGTTTTCCTAACGGAGGTGTAGAATCAGGTTCCGCATAAACCCATTTTCCTTCAGGAAAGTTTTCGATGGTGTTGGCAACTTTTGATTTCTCCAGCGCAAGAACTGAGAGGCCCTTATCCTGCGCAGCGAGCGCTGCGTTGAGGCCTGCGGCACCGGCACCTACGACTATAACGTCGTACACTCCATCCGATTCGAGTCTGTCTCGCTTCGCATCTGGTTTCTTCGCGATCTCTTCAATCACGTTCACACCATCTGCCATCGCAAGCTTAATAACGGGTGCACCCGCAAGATCTCCAATTACGTAGAGTCCTTTTACGGTACTTTGTTTCTTCGAATCAAAGGCTGGACGCTGGAACTGTCCTTCAGGACCGTCCGCTGTCTCAAGCAGTCCCAAAAATACCTTCGGCAAAAATCCGACGAAGCGCTCGATGAAGCTGCTCTTTGCTGTCGTAGTGCTCATGCGTTCTCCTCAGTCAAATTTACGCGTTCAACCTCTGATTGATACTCCGGCTCAAGCGTATGACTGCACATTGAACATTTTCCGGCGGCGGGATGATTATGACCACCACAAGAAGCACAAAGCCTCGGTGCGGCGGTTCGAAGCGGCTTGGTGTGTCCAGGTAGCAACGTCACTTCCTCAGTCCCCTTAGAAGCTGCAAGGAAGGGAGCAAAAATATTTCCGCAAAGCGCCTGGTAAAACCAAGTTCGAGGATCGAGCCCTCTCCGCATAGCACTCGCTGCTGATGCACCCGCAAGTAAAAGAAGAAGAATGACGAGGGCACCAAAATAGATCCAGGCATAGTTTCGCTTTGGACGTTCGGCTCCTTCTGCGAACAAGGCACCTCGGGGTTGTATCAACGACAGATACTTACCGGGCGACTTCATCAAATCGGCTTCCAACGCGGCACCGGGCATCAAGGGAAAACGCCGACCACGAAAAATTCTCACTTCCGCATCGTGTGGAATCTCTTGCCCACTGACGAGACAACGCTCACCCTCGTGAGGCGCAACTCTTGCGGCATTCAGTATCTCCTGCTGAAGGCTTTCACTCGAAGAGAGGTCAGAAGCACTGAGGGAATTAAGTGGCAACAAGAGGAATAAAAAAAGACAGGATAGAAAGCTTCTAAGATTTGGCATTCCTTGATTCTCTTCGCGGCGTTACGATTAAGGAGCTGTGAAACATCCGATAATGCTCTTGGTCGTTTCAAGTCAAAAACCCTTGCACAGCCGGACGCGAAAGGCGAGAAAGTCATCTAAGCTTTTGTATTTACTATCTTTTTAGCGTTCGAGATACGAGGCCGACGTAGGAGCCCGCAAAGAGATTTGCATGGTTCATGAGGTGTTTCTCTGATGACTTTACCGCAGCAGCTCATCGAGTAAGGCGCGACAGCTGCGATCGATAATATCGTAAACGCTCTGGAAATCACCCGTGTAATAGGGATCTGGCACATCGAGACTGTCTTGCTTCTCGTCGTATTCACGCAGGCAGAATAGTCGGTCATGAGGAACTTTGAAATTTTTCACATCATCTAAGTTACTGCGATCCATAGTAACCACGACATCAAAAGTCTTTAGGTCTTTGAGAGTGATTTGCCTGGCTCGAATTCCTTGGAGAGAAACTCCATTTTCCTTCGCTATCTCCCTGCTCCCCTCGTGCGGCGGCTTGCCGACATGCCAGGAACCTGTGCCGCAGGAGTCAACACTGAAACTCTCTCCAACCCCTCGCTCTTTGACCAAAGCTCTAAACACGCCCTCCGCAAGAGGCGAGCGACAGATGTTTCCCAGACAGACAAAAAGGATAGAAGTAGGTTCCATTACTCCCTTATGTGTCCCGAACCACGAACCACGTATTTGTAAGTAGTAAGCTCTTCCGGCCCTACCGGACC
>QIGM01000495.1 GCA_003230795.1 bacterium | reverse complement strand
CTGGAAGGATGATCCAGTCAAGCAGACCCAGTCAAGCAGACAAAGCGACCAGAGAAATATTGGAGGTAGAAAGGAAGTAATAACCCGCCGGGATTTCGACGGATGTTATGTGAAAAATCGGGGTGAGAGGATTCGAACCTCCGGCCCTCGGTTCCCAAAACCGATGCGCTACCAGGCTGCGCTACACCCCGAGAAGATGGGCATTCTGCCCTAGTGCGGCGGTGGAAGCAAAAGGGATTTTGGAAAAAGCTTCAACCTTGCCAACTTACTACAATTGCACACTTTTTTACCCACTATGGACGCAATTCCAGCAGTTGCCCGAAGAGATCACGGGCGGCCTGAGCGCGAAAGCCAATTCTGCACGTTTCTGAGAAAGGAATTTCGGCAAGAGTTTTACCAAGCTCCGGAATATACACGATAGGGTCATACCCAAAACCACCTGTTCCGCTAGGTTCCTTTAAAATCTCACCAGGAAGTGTTCCCGAGGACGAAAGAGAAGCACCATCAGGGTACGCCATCACCAGACTACAGTGGAAGCAAGCGCTGCGATCAATATCAGAGTTGCTCTGAGACATAAGCTCCAATTCGCTAAGAACTTTCCTCCATCGCGCTTCGGCACTCGCCCCCTCTCCGGCATATCGAGCGGAGCGTACTCCAGGCTCCCCACCTAAGGCTGCAACCTCTAATCCAGAATCGTCAGCAAGCGAAGGCATGCCGGACCAGGCAGCATAAGCCTCTGCCTTCAAGCCTGCGTTTCCGAAATAAGTCTCATGGTACTCCTCCACATCCGGCGGGGGCGGCAGTGAATGCATGCGAACCAGATCGTCCGGCGAGAGAAGAGAAATTGAAAACTCTTGAGCGATCGTTCTCAGCTCTCTAATCTTATCGCTATTGCTCGTAGCTGCGAGAATCTCGCTTACGAAATGGGCTTTCCCCGGCTCAGTCACGCCATCTCCGCACAAACTTTACGTTGAAGCGCCATGATCGAATTGATTCCTTCAAGACCAATAGACGTCAGAGAAGTAATTCGCTGCAATGAAAGTCCCGCTCGTTCCCC
Source organism: bacterium (assembly GCA_003230795.1). Taxonomy (GTDB): domain Bacteria; phylum Bdellovibrionota_C; class UBA2361; order SZUA-149; family SZUA-149; genus SZUA-149. The sequence continues at coordinate 1,445 of QIGM01000495.1, read as the reverse complement.
GGTCCCTTGAATCTCGATTAATTCGCTTCTTTCGTTACTCACGAGATTTAAATCGAATTCCGCCTGAGAATCCTCTTCGTAACAAAGATCTAGCAAGTCTTCGCCCTCAAACGATCCCACCGACACCGCGGCAATTTGACTCACTTTTGGAATCTCTTTCAGCAAACCTTTTTGTTTCGAGGTTTCCAAGGCTTGCACAAGCGCAACCCAGGCGCCTGAAATGGACGCCGTCCTGGTTCCACCGTCCGCAACCATCACATCACAATCCAGGCGAATAGTAAGTCCAGGTATCGAAGAAAGATCTACTGCGGCGCGCAGGGATCGTCCGATCAAACGTTGAATTTCCATTGTTCTTCCGCCCTGCTTTCCGCTGCTCGCCTCTCTCTTATTACGAGTGTGCGTCGCACGCGGCAGCATGCCGTACTCTGCGGTAATCCAACCTCGTCCTTCTTCTTTCATCCAGCGCGGCACGTCGTTCTCGACACTCGCAGTAATCAGCACCTCAGTGGAGCCAAATGCAATCAAAGCCGAACCCTCAGCATAAGGATTCACGCCAGGCGTAATCCTTAAGGAACGCATTTCGTCGTTTTTCCGACCATCACTTCGCATATCTCTCTTCTCGCTCGTTATTCGGTAATGAACCCACAGTTCTTTAGGAAGCTTAACTTGGGATAGTTGAAAAACAAAGGGTTTTAGCTATCCCGAGCAGTGGTGAAAACTCCCCATAGATGGTAGGTACGCCAAGTAAATTAATTAGTATATTTGGCCTGATCTAGAAGGCTATCGATTAACGTCACGAAAGGCATTGTGATAGACAAAATGCGACTATTCTACCCCTCGACCTTCCTACTGCTACTCACCTTGCTCGCCCCACTATCTGCTGCCGAAGCAGAAAACGCCTATACTTGGAAAGACGACAGCGGCAGAACGATCTACGGAAGCAAGCCACCGAAGAAGGCTCAGGAAGTAAAGAGTCTAAAAACTAATTCTCTCTCACGGTACTCATCAGATAAAGTACTCAAACGCTTAGGTTGGTCGGAGAAGGCTAAACAAGAGAAGCTAGAAGCTGAATCGCTTGATTCTACCGAGCTAACAGTTCCGGAGCCTTCCTCGCCAGAACAACCCGAGCCGAGCAGTGCAGCGCTTAGCTCCGGGTCTCCAAACGTTTCTCAGTCAGAGTCGGGAGATATTCTCACCTGCTCAGTTGAGATCACGAATTCTGGAGATCTTCCTGCGAATAGAGTGAGTGTTTCTTTTTCCTTTCCTGATGGAACACTTATTCCTGGAGTCGGCCCAGACTCGATTGCTGGAAATGCCACAGCAACATATCAAGTACCAGATGAACTATTGCCATTTTCGACGAGAAACAACCTGGACGAGGAGTCCGAATCGCAGGCCGCTATTCCCACGGTCGTCGTCGACAGTGATAGCGCTCTCATAGTTGG
>QIGM01000187.1 GCA_003230795.1 bacterium | reverse complement strand
AGAAGGCACCTCGGCCAGAGAAAGAACCTCAGGACCACCAGTTTGAGAAATTTGAATAGCTTTCATAAAGCCACATTACGTCCCACCATCTTCAAACTCAAGCACCTAAAGATATGCACCTAAAATAGCGCCCACATTGCGACCATCTTGTTCAGTAAGCAAGTTCCGAGCGTATTCTGCTGTCGCTACTCTGAGAGTTTCCTTCCAATCATCATCCAAAGCAAAATCCGAAAGCCAGAAGAGACCGCAGAATGCGGGCTCCGAAGGCGCCCCCTGCAAGCACCCCCTCTACGAGAAACTCTCAGAGTAGCGACAGCAGAATACGCGTCGCCCTAAGCAACATTCTGAAAAATTCCGTTCATTGAAATATTAGGCAAGCAGACCCGCTTACCAAAGAGACTCAAGATACTGAGAAAGCGCATCACCACGCTCTTGCAACTCACTCATAGCGGTAGATATTTCTTCCAACTCAGCAGCATTCTCAAGAATATCCCTAGCGGTAGCCAAAGAATCTTCAAGCATAACTCGCCCCCGACCCTTGAAACGTTTACCTTCAGTATTTAGCTTCACCTGAGTCATAAAGATTGTGCTCTTCAACTCTCGCTTTTGTTCAGCAAGCTCATCAGCGTCTTCAATGTCTACAGAATTAGTGTTTAGCCTATTCTCGCGACGCTTCTTCTGTTCTTCCTCTAAGGCTTTTTCTCTCAAAAGCTTATCGATCTCGTAGTCACTCAAACCAGAGCTAGCGATAATTTCGACTCGTTGCTCCTCGCCGGTATCAAGATCTTTCGCGGATACATTAACAATTCCTTCCGCATCAACATCGAAAGTCACCGCAATATCAGGAACACCTCGCGGTGCCGGGCGGATTCCCATCAGCTCGAATCGTCCGAGGGACTTATTTGTTGGAGCAAAATCCTCTTCGCCCTGAATGACGTGAATACTTACCTGAGGTTGATTTGGAGCACTGGTGGTGAAAACCTCTGTCTTCTTCGTGGGGATTGTAGTGTTTCTCGAAATTACGGTGTGCATCTGCGCACCTTGAATCTCAATGCCGAGACTGAGACTGGTCACATCCAGTAAACTAACCCCTTTTACATACCCTTGAAGCAATCCAGCTTGGACTGCCGCACCAAGCGCAACGGCCTCATCTGGGTCAATCGTATCAAGTGGTTCACGTCCGAAGATCTCTCTTGCCTGTTTTTGCACAGCGGGCATACGGGTCATACCACCCACGAGAATCACATCAGTAATATCTTCTGGGGTTAGACTTGCATCTTCGAGCGCCTGTAAGCATGGATCCTCGATTCGCTTAAGCATCGGAGCACACAGCTCCTCGAGAATCTTCCTATCAATCGGAACCTTCATATGTTCAAGGCCTTGAACAAATGGCAGATTCATTTCAACTTTTGGATGATGCGATAAGTCATGCTTTGCCTGCTTCGCGACCTCTTTAAATCGCTGCAATACTTTCTTGTCCTTAGCGACATCACGCCCGGTAACTTTCTTAAACTCTTCAATTAAGTAGCCAACAATAGCTAGATCGAAATCTTCTCCACCAAGATACGTGTCTCCGTTAGTTGCTTTTACATCGAAAACACCGTCACGGAGTTCCAAGATAGAGACGTCAAATGTTCCTCCGCCCAAGTCAAAAACGGTAATCATTCTATCGGCGTTGTTTCGCTCTCTAAATGATTTTTTGACTTCCTGTTTGAGTACGTTCTTTCCATCGATGATATTCAGACCAAAAGCGAGTGCCGCAGCCGTCGGCTCATTGATAATGCGGAGCACATCAAGTCCGGCCAATCGCCCAGCATCCTTCGTCGCTTGTCTTTGAGAATCGTTAAAGTGAGCCGGAACCGTTACTACCGCTCTCTTGCAAGGTTCTTTGAGGTAATGCTCAGCAACCTCTTTCATACGAACGAGAATTTGCGAGCTGACTTCTTCGGGACTGGTAGGGACACCGTTTACTTCAACCCAAGCATCTCCGTTTTCGGCCTTTAGGATTTCGTAAGGTAGCCTCGACTTCGCCTGTTCAACTTCCTCAGACTTATACTTACGTCCGATGAGGCGCTTTACGGCAAAAATAGTGTTGAGGCGATTGAATGAGGATTGTTCTTTGGCGGGGTATCCAACTACTGGATTGTTCGTTGCATCGATGGCGTAGATTGATGGAGTGGTCGGACGTCCTTCTTCATCACTAATAACTAGTGGCCGGCCGTCTTTAATAAAGGCGACGCAAGAGTTAGACGTTCCTAAGTCAATTCCTATTACTTTGCTCATGCTGAGTATCGCTCTCCAAACCCCCCAAAAACCGTAATCTTCCCGACCCCATCTCCGCCTCATGAGCGACGAGCCATAGCTCTCGATAGAATCAATCCCCTAATAGAGTTATGCACCCCAGGAGTTCAGTGTGCGCTTCTAGTCTTGGAGATTTAATTATTCGACGCTCGTCGCTAATAGTCTGTATTTACTAAGTAATTACTAAAAAACTAATTATATACTT
>QIGM01000149.1 GCA_003230795.1 bacterium | reverse complement strand
ATAAATGGCTTCAGGTCAGGGCAATCTCGCGCGAGAAACTTCGTCTTATCTTCCTTGTAATCTGACCGTCCTGTCATCTTCCTTGCTGAAGCAACTCCAACACCTTGGGCGGTAGAGCTAATGCTCTGGAAGCGTTCTTTTTCCTCTTCACGATCAGCATCGGTGATAATCATAGCCTGAGGGTCAATGCTCAGCCGAGCTTTGGAAACTTTATGTGAGGCGATCTCCTCTAGAAGTTTAGGAGGATAAATTACGGCTCCGGGACCAAGCAAGAGGTGTGCATTGGGCGCCCGCTGTGTACCTGACGGCAAATGATAGTACTTTTCCGGGGAGGGTTCTGCATACACCTGATGGCCAGCGTTTGGTCCGCCTACGCGGATCAAAAGGTCGTATTCTGGCGCGATATGCCCAACAATATTACCCTTTCCCTCGCTGCCATACTGTCCACCGATCAGTACATCTACGAGTGCTTCGTTCGATCTCGGATACAGATTCAAGAGTGCTGTTGCTCGAACAAGTACCGCTTCTTTGCTACATTTATCTGTTGCCACAACGACATCCGCAACGTCTGCAAGTTTCTCGACTGCATTTTCAGTTCGGTTTCCTTTCAACTTTTCGTATCTAACATCCTTGTCGTCTTCACGCTCTCGTGTTTCAAAGCGCCGACGAAGCTCTTCTCCAGTGGCTGTAAGGTGGATGTGATGAACTTCGGCACCGTATGCTCTTCGAATTGCATTGATCTGCCCTAAAATTCGAACGGAATCGACGACATACAGCCCCTTAGGTGTTTGCCCCATGGTGTGAGTATCAATAACCCCTTGAAGTGCATCACCAACCCAAGCGCCGCCATCTTGTCCGTCCAATTTCTGACCTGCGAGCTGGAGGGATCGCCTCTCTTCCTTTGTCTTCGGTAATTTCTTGAGAATTAGTTCCTTTGTCTTCACTACCTTCGCTCCGTGCTCGTCCCGCAATTGCCTGACCAGCGCCGATTTTCCGGAACAAATTGGGCCAGAAACAAGCACGATTCGAAGTGATGTGTGTTTATTCGACAACTAAAATAACTCTAACTGTTTTCGCTTGGGTGGTGGGTCGTAGATAGTAATAATAATGCCTGACCGCACCAAAATATCATCGAGCAATTCTTGAATAATATTCCAATCTCCCCCAGCTACGCCGGTTCCAATTCTTGGCATATGTATACTCGCTTGCGTGTGGATTGCTCGCTTTGAAATGACTTCCAAGCAATGTTGTAGAGATGCATACCTTATGCGAGGAAACAAGGACTTACCAAAACCTTCCTGTGCAATGATACTCGCAATTTCTAAATAAGCTTCTGCTTCTACAAAAATGACCTTCCCTAACCTCTCCGCCTTGGGAATCTTTATGATTTCCTGCGAAAAGTTCTTTTCTGCTTCCGGAAATCGTGTTGCTGCTTTTCTGGCAACGCCACCTCCCCACTTTGTGGCTTTGTCATTAACTAACTGACAGACAATTTTTCGTCCGCCATTTTTGGGGTCAAGCACATTCCCATGCACATACCGAATGGGCTTTCGTTCTTCGTGTGGCACGTCAAATCGGATCACACCACCGACACGAGGATAACTTGTACCCGGAAAGCCCGGTATTCCTACACATTCTATTTTTGTTGGGACACCCAGAGCCCAACTCTCAATTGCCGCGTTAGTCTGGCCGATTGCGGTGCAGTTCTGTACAATGCTTTCTTGCGGGATCTCTAACCCGGTCAGACTTACTTTCGGTGCGGTTGGGGAGCTCACAAGATAGTCAACCCTGTAGGATCGTTTACTGTCTGACGACAACCGAGGAGAAGCAAAGAAAACTCCTATGGGTTCGTCAGCGATCTTCGCTAATCGAATGAGAAATGCCTCCGCTGAAACGTCATATTCCCGGCGTATTTTCATTAGTTCTTCGATAGTAGGGACGGGTGACGTGGCTGGGAGGGAACCAATCGGAAGAACAAATTCCGAGGCCGCTAAATTGCAGAGCATTTCAAGCTGCCAGTCATCGGACCCGCTATTGTTTCCCCCTCTATTCCGAACCCTGTCTTTCCAATCTGGGAACAGCATGTGAGCTATCTCGTGGGCAATCGAAAACCGAACACGCTCACGCGGCTGGCGGGGGTTGAACTCAACCACCGGACCGTCGTCGGAAGCGCTCAGCCTCGCATCCGAGATGTTCGAATTTGCTTCGACACGTGCGCCTAACATTTCGACAATGTGCAACGGGTTGAAAGGTGGGCCTTGCCACCCCTTTTCACGCGCTTCCAGAACTAACTTTCGTGCAGCATCCTGAATCGCCTGGATTGGCTCCGCGTTCTGAGCAAACGCCTTGACCGATTTGTTGGTCCATTTGGTTGCCGAATCTCCCATCATGAACCTCTACACTATGCTATCAACCATGAGCTATACTCTAACCTTCTGGGAGGTAAGCTTCGCCAGTGCAGTTTGAAGGTCATGCATATTTCCAAAAAAATTCGTTTCCGCTTTTCGCCTTTTA
>QIGM01000271.1 GCA_003230795.1 bacterium | reverse complement strand
TGACCTGATCTTTATAGAATATTTATTACCCACCTGAACGCTTACTTGCTACCTAACTACTGACGGAACCATGCCCTCTACTAAAGAATCTAGAAGTTCAAGACGCTGTACGTATTGGCTTTTACCCGCCGCTACGTTTTCGAAGGAGTTAAATAGTCAGATTAGGGAACTCTCTCAGGCTGAGAACGTTCCGGCTTTCCAAGCTCATGCTACGATCTATGCGGGCGCTCTCGAAAGCGAAGCACTTACCATCGATCTGCTCAATACAATATGCTCTAAGCGAGAGGCTCTCTCCCTACGGGCAGTTGATGTCAGAGCGAGTGAGGTTCTGACGAAGTCGGTATTCATCCAGTTCGAACCCTCTTCGGTTCTCAGCGAAATTTGTGAATTTTTCCGCGACAGTTCTTCTACTCCTTCTAAGTATCAACTCAACCCCCACATGAGCCTACTCTATTCAGAAGCGCCCCTAACGCGAAAAAAGCAGATTGCTATAGCTGAGCAATTACTTTTTAAGGATATTACGTTTGATGAGATTCGCGCATACTCAATGCCTGCAGAGTTTGACACACCCGGAACGGTGCTCGAATTTGATGAAATTTGCAGAGCTCGACTCGGAGAAACTGAATAAATAAGGAAAAGTCTGTATGCTAAGTCTTGGATCTCAGCTCCTGGTTCAACTCTCTCTTCTAGAAGATGTCGGAGTGGGGGACATCACTACCGAGTCAACCATACCTGAGGATGCTCAGGGCTCAGCGATTTTGCTCTCACGCGAGAGTCTTGTCGTTTGCGGCCACGAGATTGTATCTGAGGTCTTTCAACAAGTGAGTGAACGCTTCGGCTACGTGGCCAACTACGAGCAAGTAAAATCTGAGGGCGAACTTCTTAAGGCAGAAGAGATTATTGGCCGAGCAAAAGGCTCGCTACGAGCAATACTTATTGCCGAGCGAACTGCATTAAACTTCATGCAACGTCTTTCAGGCATCGCAACCCACACTCACCGCATTGTGCAAAAGGCGCCGAAGAAACTAACTCTGCTCGATACGAGAAAGACGACGCCTGGGTACCGCGAATTGGAGAAGCACGCGGTGCTTGTTGGTGGCGCTACTAATCACCGAGTTGGGCTCTATGATCAAGTTCTAATTAAGAACAATCATATTGATGCTTGCAGCGGCGATGTTGCCGAAGCAATTCGCCGATCTCGAGCCAATGTAGAGAAGGGTATTGTGATTGAAGTGGAGGATCGTAATCGAAAAGAACTAGAGCAAGCTCTAAGCGCGAACCCTGACCGTATACTTCTTGATAATATGTCCACAGAGGAGATGAAGGAGGCTTGCACGTTCGTACGCCAGTCATCAAACTCGGGAGTCATCCTCGAAGCATCGGGGGGAATTACAGAAGGGCGACTAGAGGAAATTGCCGCAACTGGAGTTGATGCCGTGAGCATGGGTATGCTCACTCACTCGGCGCCCTCGATGGATATCTCCCTCCGTTTTGAGGCTAGCTAGAGCAAGAAAGCAATGCACTCTCAACAAAAGCTTTCATGGGTTAAAGATGCTCTCGGCGAACGACTAGTTCATCCGGGCTGGCACGCTGAGGGTGTCCCACATGGATTCTTTGGGCGAGCCTTTGATGCGAAGGCACCAGACGGTAATTGGAAGAGCCGCTTTCCAGTACCGATGTATATGCTTGAGCAGGTGCATGGAGATGCTATTGCCGACGGCAGTAATCCCGCTTACCAAAAAGCCGATGCCTGGATTATTGATTCTGCCGATTCTCAACAAGCAAATGCGCTCTACGGGATAATCACTGCAGACTGCACCCCCGTCCTAGTTCGTTGTTCGAAAAGCAAAGTTCTCGGGGCGGCACATTGCGGCTGGCGCAGCGCGCTTGCTAATCTCCTCGAGAAGTTGCTGCAAGCGATGAAAGAGAAGGGAGCTGAGGCAAGAACGATGGAGCTCGCGATAGGCCCTGCGGCCCAAACTTGCTGCTATGAGGTGGGAGATGAGGTGATTTATAAAGTACTAGAAAATTGCCCTGAAGCGGAAAAACACGGCATCCTCCACACTCGAAAGGGAAAAACCTACTGTGAAATCAGTCGCCTAATTAAGTATCAAGCGATTCGCTTCGGGTTGGATGAAGCGCAGGTCGCACAGACAGACAGCTGTACTATTTGCGACGAATCTTTTTTTTCTTATCGTCGAGAAAATGTTCAAGCTGGTCGGCAGCTTACCTTCCTGGGAAGCCTCTTGCACGAGAAGTAAGTGCATAATTACACACACTTACGATTTCTTGCTTTGTTTGACAAGCAAGCGTTCGGCCCGTCATAATTAATGTTCTCTCAGTTCTTAGTCTAACCAACTTCTAACACCGAGGTAAGGGTAACGTATGGAACAACTCGACCGTGAAGCACTCAACCACATGGCTGTAGAAAACGTTCAACTAAAACGATTGCTCAACGAGCACAGAAAGCTAGAGAAAAAGGTCGAACAGTTCGGGAGATACGCTGCTTACTCAAGCTCC
>QIGM01000395.1 GCA_003230795.1 bacterium | reverse complement strand
AATCTAAAAGATAAGCCTCCTCATGTATGCTCTCATTGCCGCAGCTGGTTCTGGAAGCAGGATGCGGGAGGCTCATTCAAACAAATCCAAAATTTTAATCGAACTCAGTAAGGGTTTTTCTGCTCTTGCGCTTAGTATCAAGAATTTCTCCGACTGCGAGTCCTGCAAAGGGATTGTGGTCGCCGTGAGAGAGGAAGACGAAGCCGAAATCAGGGAGCTGTTTTCAAGTTTTGCTCCTAAGCTCGATTGCCACCTTGTTCCCGGCGGAGCCGATCGCCAAGAGTCAGTATACCTCGCCTTAAAAGCAGTTGAAGGTCTTACCGATTACCTCGCCGTGCACGATGCTGCACGGCCGTTTTGTCCTGCGGTAAAGATTGAGGAGGTGTATCAAGCTGCCAGGCAAAGCGGTGCTGCCATTCTTGCCGTGCCTGCTACTTCTACTCTTAAAGAGATTGGTGAGGGAGATTGCATACAGCGAACGATTGAGCGCAGTTCTATCTGGGAAGCGCAAACGCCTCAGGTATTTCAATACGAGGTGTTAAAGACGGCGCATGAGAAAAGCTTAGCTGAGGGGTATCGTGGTACTGACGATGCCGAATTAGTCGAGCGGCTTGGCAAGGAAGTCAGAATTGTTGAAGGTGTGCGTGGTAATATTAAGCTCACCACACCAGACGATCTTCTCTATGCTCGCTTTCTCCTCGAGCAGTCCTAATGTCGGCAGCTACAAACCTTAATCAATAACAAGACCATCGTAGGCCAGCTCAATATTTCGCGAACTGAGAGATGCGATTAGGGCATTCCCTTCTTCGTGTTCTACTTCATGCGAGAGGTGAGTGATGTAAGCCTGTTTCGGGGAGAGTTCTTCGAGAATTTCAACCGCTTGGGCAATCGTGAGGTGCGTCGGATGGGGGCGCACTCGTAAGCCGTCTAATACAAGTACGTCGAGGCCCTTAAGCAGCTCCATACTTTTTTGAGGAATATCTGAGCAGTCCGTGACATAGGCAATAGATCCAGCGCGAAATCCAAGCACTTCCATTCGTCCGTGTAGAACGGGTATCGGCATGATTTTACCAAAGCCCAAATCTAGTTCTTTCTTGGGGTCTAGATGTTTCAGCTCCAAACGTGGCGGGGCGCCGCCCTCATAGTCAGGGTCTGTTTCGAAGCAATAGGTGAAAGACTTCATTAGGTGTTCAGTGCTTTTCTCCGTGGCGTAAACCGGAATGCTCTCACGTTGAATGAAATTAAAAGAACGCAGGTCATCAATGCCAAAGGTGTGGTCGGCGTGAGTGTGGGTGTAGAGAACTGCAGAGATACGGTCGAGTGAGCTTCGTAGTGCTTGCTGACGTAGATCGGGACTGGTGTCTATCAGCACGTTGTTGCCGTCACCGAAGGAAAAAAAGGCGCTGGCTCTCAGTCGCTTGTTCTTCGGATTATCTGAGCCGCAAACGCGACAAGGGCAGGAGGGTATGGGGACACCGGTGGAGGTGCCGGTGCCTAAAATTTCTAGCTTAAGCTTCGCGGTCATTACTCACTTTTTGCTTCTTCCGCCAACTTTGTACCCTTCGATGTCGAGTGTCGCGAAGTCGAAGCCGGCTTTCTTTACACTAGAAACTACTTCCTCTCTGAGGTTCTGCGCAATAAGTCTCTCGAGCTGTTCGGGAAGTACTTCTATTCGTGCGAGCGTTTCTGAGGAACCGTCATCTCCGGAGAGTTTATGAAAACGTACTCGGGCACCCTCTATGCCGAGCTTTTGAATGCCAATCTCGGCGGCTTCGATCATTCTCAGCCGTTCCTTAGTGACCTCAGTTCCGCGCGGTATTCTTGAGGAAAGACATGCCATCGCCGGCTTGTTCCAATTTGTTAGTCCGCGAGCCTTCGCAAGTTCACGAATTGCCGATTTGCCCAAGGCTAGCTCTTGCAGGGGATGTTTCACGCCTGCTTCAGTCGCTGCCTTTAAGCCAGGACGTAGATCGCCGATATCGTCTAGATTGGTGCCATCGACAAGGGCATGACGCGAGTCGCTTGAGATATAGGGTAAGATATTCTCGACAATGCTTTCATACATCGCTGTTTTACAGAAATAGCAGCGGTCTCCAGCATTCTTTCGATATCTGGGATTTTCCAGTTCATTTGTCTCTAGCAACTGATGTGGGACGCAAAGAGAGCGAGTGAGTTCCTTGCAAAGTTCTAGCTCATCACTTCTAAGGGAGGGAGAGCAGGCTGTGACGGCTTGCACCTTGCTTGGCCCGAGGGCGTCTACCGCTGCTGCAAGCACCAAGGTTGAATCTATACCGCCAGAAAAGGCGACGATTACCTCGTCAAACTGAAGAAACCAAGCCTGTAGCCCGTCACATAGTCGTCGCACTTTAAAACTCCCGTTTTTGGATTTAGCAGTGGTCGTTGCTTGGCGACTATATTCTTTATCCCCTTCAGGGGGAACGTTCAAGAGCCACGTAGGCTTCTCTGTCCATTGCGAGGCATATTACATGTCATCTAGAAAAAAGAGCCTCCGTGGCGACTGA
>QIGM01000222.1 GCA_003230795.1 bacterium | reverse complement strand
GGTATTGTTATCAGCTAGTCGAAGTGAGTTGGTCGCGCTTTCAGTTGTCTCTCGTATTTTCTCGAGACTAGTAAAAGCCATTCCAGCACTTGTGCTTTTGCTTTGGGTCTATTACGCGCTTCCACTGATTCTTCCGCTGCGACTTACACCCTATACCGCGGCGCTTATTGCCTTCACGATAAACCTTACGCCTTTTCTTGCTGATGCTTTGTTATCGGGGGTTCGCGCAGTGCCTCCGCAGCAATTCGAAGTCGCTTGTGTAATGGGAGTGCCAAAAGGGAAGGCGTTTAGACAATTAATCCTGCCACAGGCTGCAAGAACAAGCGCGCCCGATATTTTCTCCTGGTTTATCACCGAACTTAAACTGACTTCTCTCGCAAGTCTTATCGGTCTCGGAGAGTTAATGCATTCGGGGAATACTATTATCAGCGAGACGTACCAACCGCTTGAGGTCTATACAACGATTGGCTTGGTGTATGCGCTAATTATCCTAGTCCTTGAGCGTAGCCTCGAGCGCTTTGCTCGTTTGGAGTATCGACGATGCCTTTAGAGACTCTTCGAATTGAAGCTCGAAGCCTGTTCAAGTCGTACGGAGACAAGGTTATTCTTCGAGATCTTGATTTCACTTTGGAGCCCGGAGCGCACGTTCTCTTGCAGGGTCCGAACGGAGCCGGAAAGACAACATTGTTTCGAGTGCTATCGATGCTCGAGAGCTTCGAGTTCGGAACTATCCGATTTAATGACATTGAGGTTAGTCCGGGCAATTACCGCTCGGTGAGAGAGAGTGTTTGGAGAACGGGGATGTTGGCCTATGTGTTTCAAGAGCATTCACTCTGGCCTCATCTCAGTGCTGAAGAGAATCTGATATTTCCCTTGATAAGCAGTAAGGGACTGGGAACTGGAGCGGCGAGAGCTCTTGCGGAGGAGTTTTTAGAGTTAGTTGGTTTGAAGGAAAAAGCGAAGTCGTATCCGGATTTTCTTTCTGGCGGTCAACAACGCCGATTGGCGATTGCGAGAGCGCTAGTGCTTAGACCTCGTGTTCTTTTTCTAGACGAGGTGTCGAGTAACTTAGATGCTGAATCGCGGAGTATGCTTGCAGAGCTTTTAAAAGAGATGTGTCGAAATGTGTCGGTGCTTTCAGTAAGTCACGACGATGCATTTGATGAGAGCTTTTACGATGAGGTCTGGACGATGGATGAAGGAGGAATGATGGTCGCTAGAGCATTGGAATCAATTGCTAGAACCCTACCGTAGGCGCGGTAGCGCTGCGTGGAAAGCTCCCATTTAAAAAGCCTAAAGCGCCTAAAGCCTATGATCTAGCGGTAGCTAGTTCCGAGCTTTCCTTCTTCCTTAAGCTTGCTAATCTTTTTACGCGATTTGCGGACACGCTTTTTAGCGATTTTTTCGTCTCGCTTGGTGCGTTTCGAGCGGGTGGACTTTTCGTTTGATGCCATGAGCCTTAGAGCCTTTGATCTAGATACTAAAAAAGAGCCGAAATCTTAGCGCATTAGAGAATTGAGGTCAAAGCATTGGGCTATAGATAGTTCCGCGTTTTTTTGGTGAATTGTTCTGGCGGCTGACGTGGCTAAGATACTTATATTACTAGATTTAGTCACAGGACACTGCTCCGAGAGTATCGTTTTGCGGTGTCCGGATATCGACGGGAGCTATCGGGGATTCGCTTGTAGTTCATCCTCTATCGATTCCAATTGAGGGGAGTGGAGAGACTTATCACTGCTCGTGCAGGAGAATCGCATGTGAGAAATGCGGCAGATGCGTAGTTCAGCTTCCTTTGGTTTCTTACCCCGAACCCATCCTGTGTCGCTGAAGTAGATGAAGGGAAGTAGAGCGGCACCTTCTTGGGCTTTTGTTACTTTCGCTACTGCTTGCGGGAGAGCTGGGGCAGGTGGGGCAACCGGTGCAGGGGCTTTGGATGCAGATGCTTTGGGTGGAGGAGCGTCCGGTGCTATGGCTTCGATTTTGGGAATACTTAGTTTCCTTTTTAGTATAGAGGCGCAAAAAAGCTGTGCGACAGATGGCGTATTTATCTTGACTATTCGACGGGTACGTCGTGCGGTGTCAATTGCGCGTAACTGAAGGCGGACTCCGCCTGAAGATAGTTCCGTTTTCTGCACTTGTTCGATTTTGTAACGTATCCCGTGATCGTCGAAATCATTTTGCCAACTTCTTTGCCAGAGTACTCTCTCTCCTAATGAGCTGCGAACGCATTCGAGCGCATCAGCGAAACTGTTCGTTGTAAACGAAAGAAGAAAAAACATAAGGAAGCAGGGCTTGCTTAGTTTCATTGAGAAAAATCTCCTCGCCTAAATTGTAGAACAAATCGGTCTTCGACTTCGTTAGTGATGTCTACTAATAAAGTCCGCAGATTTCTGTAGAACTCTAAGCTATAGGCATCTTGACGCCGTTGGGTTAAACCGGCGCCTAGTTCCGTAAGTGCAAGGTTAGCGCGTAAGCAGGTTGCTTGGCGAGCTGCAGAAGTAATCGCTCGATCAGCTACTGAGGCGTCTTTGTGTATCACGAGTGCGTCAAGTGAGCGTGAAGAGGCGGAGTAGAGTGAACGAAGCGAAGTGTAGTCCTTCGGTCCGCGGGTACGAACCGAGATTGTGGTCATCGCGTCGTTGAGGCCCTCAAGCCACAGAGCTCGATCGTTGATTTTCGGAATTTTCTGTGTAGTGAGGAGGCAACGGCTTGCTATCTTTCGTGAATCACTGACAGGGTTCGGCTTCGAATATGAAATGCGACGGGCGTAATCCTTTAGAGACAAACGCTCACAACTTCGCTCGCAGGCACGTTGCAGCGGGGGGCCTTGCGAGGCGCAGGTCGACGTGCAGGTTGAAGCAGCGAGTGGTCCAAATATTGGCTTGAACGCAGTCGGTCGCGGAGGCGCCTTCTTAACGCTAATTGCACGCGGAGTAGCCGGGCGTGGCTTTGCTTTCTTCGCGGATGCCGTAGGTTTCTTCGTTATCTTCGGCGGGGGTCTATTCACGGCCGATTGGGGAGGAGGAGGCGTGAACGCTGGAACGTCTTTCCGAGTTCCCTCTGCGGACATAACTGCTGTACTAACCAAGGCAATACCAAGAATCGCGAGCAATGGTAAAAAGATAGACTTGGAAGTGTCTTCCTTAAACTGCTGGTACTCTAGAGTAGCTTTTCTTTCTCTTGCTGTCTGAATGACGTCTAAGGGGCGTTGCTCACTTCGCAGATCTGTCGCAGGAGTAATCGATCCCCAGGAGCTTTTAGAATCTTCGTCGAGCGAGGGAGTCACCGGGTCGAAGCTAGAGTTAGGACCGTTCGGTTTGTTTTTGTTTGGCCTTTCGAAGTTTGGACTAGGTCGAAGTGCGCTCTTCTCTGAAGCCTGTTCGTGCTCTGAATCGGAGCTTCCGTTCTGCTTTTCGGGAAGAAGAAAAACATCAGCCGGAACCCGCTGATCTTTGAGTATCGCCACTCGCGCACGCATGTAGTCCGACTCGGTTAGTCGGCCAGATTGAAACAGAGTGAGTAGCTGCTCCAGTCGCTCCTCTTGTGGTGTTCGTTGGTCCATCAGATGAAAACTAAGTTCCGGCGTTTTATTCGTTTGTATCTCTTAGTACTTTGTCGGAACTTCGCCCTCTGCGCTTAAGCACCGCAAACTATTCAAATTTTATTGATTTTCGGCAGTGGAATAGTCTCTTTTTGCATTTATTTGAAAGATTATTCGTTTCGGGTGCTTAGAGATATTCATATGGAAGGCGTAAGCGTTCAGGTGGGTAAGAGAATTCTGCAAGAACGAGCCATTAAACGTTGTAAGTCCATGCTAGTACGA
>QIGM01000440.1 GCA_003230795.1 bacterium | reverse complement strand
GTGGTCTTTTTCGTCCGCAGGGGCCAAGACGAGAGCCTTTAGCTGTCATGCAACCGCATCATCACATTTTCCTTTCTCGGCGTGGGCCGCGGCTATCAAGTAGAGGCTGCCGGCATTCGCGTAGTCGGTGAGCTCACACGACTTTTCGGCCAATTGGACGGCTCTAGCGCCGTCGTGGTTTTACGAAGAGGCGTCTTGTGGGTCGAGGCGGATGGCTTCGGTACAGTCGATGATGGCCTTGTCATTCTCACGCTTCTCAGTCCAGGCGAGGCCGCGATTGTAATAGGCTTCGGCATTTTGCGGGTCGAAACGAATGGCTTCAGTACAGTCGACGATAGCCTTTTCGTAGTCGCCGTTGTCCTGCATGGTTATACCCTCACGCGTCCAACAAAGTGTTCTGCAGGTGGTAACACTTCCGCACTTTATTGAGCGGTGGCGACTCGAAGCAGCCACACTCCTCTTTCCATTTGGCGCAACTATTTCATGGACTGTTGGGCGTCGCCAAATGATATCAATATATGCTATTAGTAATGAAGATTTGCACCAAAATGAGGAATCTCGCCTTGCTGAACTTGTTCGGACCATTCTTGAAGGTTATCGGCATGCGATTCCCAGAAGACTCTGCAGAGTTCAAAAAACTTAATTACGACTTCCTGTTCTCCGTTCTCTAATAAGTCCTTTGCAAGCGACATGTTCGGACCAAAGGAATTTAGGTTTGGAGAACCTTTCGTCTGCCCCGAAGCGATGAGGTGCTTCTTCGCTTGCTCTATATTACCTTCCCTCAGTTCGCATCGTCCCAGTACAAGGTTGCTATAGTGAATGGCGTTGCCATCTTCTCGAAAGTATTTAGGAATATCTTCACTTCGAGTCAGCGTAAGTAATTCTGACGCATAGCGACGAGCTTCCTCAAACTCTCCAGCATCGAGAGCAGCCTTCGCAAGGTCGGGGAGTGCATTTATTCGCCCAAGTAAGTCTTCTTCGGCAAAATCGCTCTCCGCATTGACGAGCGAATCATTACTTTTGAGTCTCACTTTTTCCGAAGCCTTGAGCTCTTGCAAAGCTAACTTCGCTTCATCGGCAGCATGGGCATCCTTACCTCTAGTAAGTAGCGAGTATAGGTGCCCCAAGTGCTTTGGCCAATCCGGATTCTCAGGCTCCAACACCTTGGCTTTTTGAAAAAACTCTTCGCTTTTTCGCTTGTCATTGAGAATAAAGAACTTCGCTGCGTTTCCTGCGATTCTCGCGTTGCTGGGTTGACGTTGAACTTGTTCAAGCCAGAGGCTTTTGGTTTCAGCATAACCTTCTTCATTCTGTCTTTTGA
Organism: bacterium; assembly: GCA_003230795.1. Classification (GTDB taxonomy): domain Bacteria; phylum Bdellovibrionota_C; class UBA2361; order SZUA-149; family SZUA-149; genus SZUA-149. Next base: position 1,205 of record QIGM01000440.1, on the reverse strand, counting down.
GGATACAAGCATCCGGATTCCCTGCTGTGTGGGAATCAGGGGCGTTTTGGATAATCCACAGAACGTGCTGATACCGAGCATCACGAGCCGCAGGAGATGCTCGTTGTCCAATAAAGTAATGGGCAAGCAATAGAATTCTCAGAGCAAGCACATGGGGCGAGCTTTGGACTTGGTCTTCGAATCTTTGAACATCTTCTGCCAGCAAATCTCTTCCTAGGCTGGACAACGCATTCTCGGTCAGTCTCCGCACCTCTTCTGCGTCATCTTCTAGTGCCTTTGCGAGTAAAGGAATTGCTGCTTCAATGATTGGACCTTGTTCAATCATTATGTTTGAAATTGTAGACCGGACCTCGGCATCCTCTTGTTCTAGGGATGCATCCATTGCAGTTATATTCCACTGACTATTTCCCGTGCGACTAGCTGCTGCTAATTGAGGCGAGTCGTTGCTGCTCAGCTCAGTGTCACACCACGGACAGATTCCCTTAATAATCTGGTCGTGAGCAACTTTGCAAATTGGCTTTAAGTGCATAACTAACTCTTCGAAAGTGGCTAATACATGAATGAAGACGTGCTCTGAAAAGGAAACTTTCCAAAGTTCTGGCAAGAAGCTGTCGCAATAAAAGATTGTAGCAGTTTGATTTCTTCCCTACAAAGACAATGAGATTCTAGGGCGATGACTAGCGTCGGAGTGAAACGCCGACGCAGATATAGTAATTCTCGAACTGCCCAAGAAGGCATCGACCTGGGGCACTTGGCAAGCCGCTTGATTATCCGAGAAAGGACTCTTGCCGGAAATCCGCAAATGGAGCGTTTTTTCAAATCTTTCCGGTGTCACGCGGAGAATCCTACGAGGGTTTTGTACGGTTGCACTCCATACTGCAAAACAGGCTCCGCAGTATGCCACCGCCCCAAGTTCACATACCGGCCCAGAGGCGAACCGTCGTCTATCAGCTCAAACCACTCGCGAAGCCGTAAATACTCCTGTTTGCCGGCTCCAAAAAAACCGAGTGTCCATAAGCAAGGCTGTGAGTGCCACAGCAGGAATGGTTTCGAACCATAGTCGAGCGAACAACGCATCTCGAAGCAGGCTTCCAGCAGAGGCGGAAATGGGCCAGCCACAATGGGCCTTCGCGATGAGGCAGACGAGCCGCCAATCGGAGCATCCATTCAGTAATCGTCGCCAAGTCAGAGAGATCCCAACCCTC
>QIGM01000014.1 GCA_003230795.1 bacterium | reverse complement strand
CTGGATTTAGCGGACTCAAGGTCTTCATCATCGACAGACTCAAAGTAGAGCACGACAAACAAAAACAAACAGCCTAGAGGAGCGAGTGAGCCGGCGGTATAAATAAACAGCGACAGCAAGCCGATGCATAGCGCATATGCTTTTAGCTGCCGACATTGAATACTCATCAAGAGGGCAGCAGCCGTTGCCGGGAACCAGTGCCAACGAAAGGCCACACTATCTGCGCCCAAGATAAAAAGAAGAGCGAGAAGAAAGGTCGTCGTCCCACTAAGCACACGACCTCGCGGAAAGCCTAGCCTAGAAAGAATCCAAGCCATCCCAAGGAAAACAATTACGCATTGCGCACCCAGCACACCCGGCTGGCCGCAAAGACTAAATAGAAGCTCGAGTAAGGGATCAACTCGCTCTCGCCCGACAAGATTCAGGCTCTCAATGTAATAGTCATAGCTAAGCATCCTTGTCGAAGTATCTCGAAATCTACCGAGGCGCAAGCATGACGCGAGGAGCTACCATCTAGGCCCACAAAGGGCCTTCAGATATCGGAATCACTGGCGTAGCGGTGTTGGCATCACATACCAAGGCCGATTAGTCCGCATGAGATAGGCCACTAGTGAATTCCTCTCCTCTAGCTCAAGAGTAATAACCCCGTAATCACCTGCCCCAAGAAAACTTCTTAGCGGCATACGCATCGAGGAGTTCGCAGTAATAGAGTGACTAGAGCTTAAGTCCTGCACTACTTCACCGTTCCCTCGCTTCGCTTGCAGCGTGAATTGCCTTTCAGCATTTGAACTATTTATCACTAGCAGCTCAGATTCTTGACCCAGGTAAGTGTTATACGATCCTCGGAGCCGCTCACCCAAGGCAGACTCCGCTGGCACTCCATAGACATACTGCAAGGTCCCGACCGCATCTCTTGCGTACTGCATTACCACAGCGAGTAGCTTAGGTTCCCCCATCGCTTTAACCTCTGCATGTGCGACAGCATTCTCGCCAAGCACCGCATTCATCACCAAGTGCCGACTGCCGAACCTAGGTATGGGAATAATTTGCTCCACGAGAAGTGAACCATGCTCTGAGAAAACCCGAACTCTGAAATCACCGGGGTTAGAATCGGCATTACTTAGCTCAAGCACCGACATCTCGTTATTCGCCGTTGTGAGTGGAACATACTGCGGCTCTGCTGTCCCCGCACTTCCTTCGAGCTGGAATGCCGAACGAAAAGAAGCAGTGCTTCCTGGATTATCATAATAGTAACGAACGTTTCTAAGCTGAAAGAGATCCTCTTCGGAGTCTGGCTGCCACTGGATCACCCCTACCCGGTCTCGCCCAAATTGATGCGCTGAGTAATCTCGTCTTGCACTCGGGGGAAGAGACACAGACTGAAGCCCAAGCAAAACACCGTTCATATCAAAGAATCTAAGCAGCCCGGTCGATATAGTTTGCTGTAGATTTGTGATTTGAATCCAGTTCGCATTTAGCGCTGCGCTGTCTTGCGGGTTTAAGCTTGGCTGGTAGGTATTAAAGGGGACGTATTGCACTCCTTTCATTCCATTCGTCATCGGCATAGCAAAGGCGAACTGATAACCACCGCTTGGCTCTTCTCGGTAGTATACCATCCGACCATCCATCGCGCCGGAAGCACCGTTGTGGCGGGAACAGACCTTGCCATAGGAATTCGCTCGATACCCCTGAAACCCATGAACTAAGGCATCGAATTGCGCACCTGCTTGCACCTTAAATTGTTTTGTTTCTTCAAGCGCACCCTGAATGGAGTAGAGACTGCTTTCAATCTGCAAGACTCGGTCGCTCATATTCACGTGTTCGAAAATATTCCAAACGCCAGGAAGCGAAGCATTCCACTCGGCGCAAACCGTATTACCTAAAATCGGAAGTCGAGAACCTTTATCGCGTGGGTTACTTCCGTCTCGAAGCTCAACTCCGTCGTCAACGCCATCGCCATCGGTATCTCGCTTATAGGGATTAGTTCCTCTCTCAATCTCCTCGTTATCGCTTATTCCATCCTCATCACTATCTGCGAGACGTGGAATCGGGATGGGATCCCCTGAGGAGCTCGACGAAGAGCTACTGCTTGAGGAAGAACTACTTGAAGAGGAGCTACTAGATGAAGAACTACTACTCGACGAAGAGCTACTACTTGAACCACCCGGATCCTCTGGAACCTCTGGCACCTCCTCAGCAAAGAGTTTGATTCCGCTCAAGTCCCCATCGGCATGCTGATACGCATAGGCAACGAGAAGCTCGTCGTCTTCACCCGAGAGCAATGTCAAAGAGTCATACTGATGCGCCCCGGAACTGTCTGTGGCCACCAAAGGAAACCTATCCTCGCTCCAGACTCCAGTCCTCGACAAGCAGCTTACTGTCGGACTAAACGAGGAACCAACATGACTTGCTCCTCTCTGGTAACTGTAAAGCACACAGGGGCTAGCGCCAACGCTGAGCGAAAGCGGACCAGTGCCAAAATCACGGACTACAAATCCAAGACGCCAAGCCTCGCCCTGTATTTTTCG
>QIGM01000158.1 GCA_003230795.1 bacterium | reverse complement strand
ATTCGGGGTCGGAACGCGAATCGCCAGGCCGTCTAGCTTTCCTTTCAAGCTTGGAATGGCTAGCGAGATAGCTGCCGCCGCACCAGTTGACGTAGGAATCATTGACATTGCTGCGGCTCTCGCACGACGTAGATCCGAGTGAGGGACATCGAGGAGAGCTTGGTCGTTAGTGTAGGAGTGAATCGTGGTCATTAGGCCGCGTTCAATTCCGAAGTTCTCTAGTAGCACTTTTGCTACAGGCGCAAGACAGTTAGTGGTGCAAGAGCCATTAGAGAGAACGTCATGTTCTGCAGCTTGGTACTTATCGTCGTTTACTCCCATCACCACAGTGAAGTCTGCGTCAGGAGATGGTGCCGAGATGATTACTTTCTTTGCTCCAGCACTGAGGTGGGCTGCTGCTTTCTCGCGAGATCGGAAAATACCAGTGCACTCAAGCGCTACATCAACGCCATTTTCAGACCAAGGAAGCTTTGAGGGGTCACGCTCGGAGCTGACTTTGATAGTTTTCCCATTAACTTTGATCGCATTGTCGCTGGCTTCTACCTCGCCAGGGAAGCGACCGTGAATGGAGTCGTATTTAAGTAAATGAGCGAGCACGTCGGCGCCAGCAAGGTCATTGACCGCTATTAGCTCTACTTCAGGGTTATTCAGAGCCGCGCGTAGGACGTTTCTGCCAATTCGCCCAAAACCGTTGATCGCATACTTAATTGCCATAATGCCAGATTCCTATGGAAGATGATTACGGAGCCGGAGAGTATCCATACCCGACTCAGATATTATTGCGGCAAACTCTATCACACCAGCGTGCGGCATAGAAAATAAGAAAGCGATTTAATCGTCAGAAGTCAGAAGGAGGCTCGGCGGCAGTTTTCAGACTTGTGGCCTGGAGGTTTGGAGCTTAGGCTAGGGGGCGTAGCAAGCGCCTGGTAGCGAGAGTATTTGCCTCCTGAGCTGCTATGAACTGATTTAGATTGAAATGAAAGAGTCCGACGTTTTTGAGGTCAATTGATGGCTGAATCCATCCTGCTTTTACCACATATTTTTGCGGCAATTGAAGAGTCTGTTCCCCTGACAGAGGGAGGCGTTATCGAAGAGAGTGTGCTGCCGGGAACAATTGAGGCTCCAAGCGCTCCGCCGCTGGATGAGTCTCAGTACAGTGTGCTCGATCTTGTTCTAGGCTCTGGCCCAGTTGTTCAAGGGGTCTTGATCATACTTGTGGTGATGTCGGTGGTGACCTGGGGGATTGTTGTGACCAAGGTCCTAGCCATTCGCACCGCGAAGAAACAGAGCAAGAAGTTCGACAGCGTCTTTTGGAGTAGCAAGAACCTCGCTCAGATAAACGAGACTTCCAAGCAGCTCCCCCTTAGTCCCTTAGCGAAGGTCTACTCCGCGGGGCATCGTGAGCTTACCTCCCTTCTTAACGACGAGGAGCGAGGCGGAGATTTTCACGACATTGAGATCATCGATCGTTCTCTGAAAAAGGCGAGGGCAGAAGAGATTACAAAGCTAGAATCAGGCACGACGTTCTTAGCGACTACTGCCTCCGCTGCTCCCTTCATCGGTCTGTTTGGTACGGTCTGGGGAATTATGAATGCCTTCATCGGGCTGAGCACGGTAAAGAGCTCCTCAATTCAAGCGGTAGCACCAGGGATTTCAGAAGCCCTAATTGCGACAGCCATTGGCTTGGCGGCTGCTATTCCGGCAACGATTTTTTATAACTACTTCATGCAACAGGTGCGAATTATCGCTCGAAGCATGGATATGTTCTCGGCGGAGTTTCTTAACATCGCCAGACGTCACTTTTTGAAGTAGCGCTATGTCATTTGATGATTACACCGACGGAGCGGCAATCTCCACCATTAACGTCGCCCCTCTGGTGGATGTGATGTTAGTGTTGCTCGTGATTTTTATGGTGACCGCTCCTATTCTTCAGCAGGGCGTGGAGCTTGAGCTTCCAAAAGAGACGATTGCGCCAATTTCGGGCGAGGGTGAGCAGCTTGTGGTCTCTATAGACCAAGAAGGCGCTGTTTTTATTGGAGATGGTAACGCAGTTGAAGTAAGTGCCTTGGGCACTCGTCTTAAAGCAATACTCCTAAGTCGGGAAGATAAGCGGGTGTTTATTCGGGCAGACCGTCGGGTCCCTTACGGAGATGTGATGGCTGCCATGGGCAGTATCCGACGCTCGGGCATTGAGAAGGTCGGCCTGATAACAGAGCCTAGCTAGTTCTAGGTGGGCTAGGGCTAGATGGGCTGGAGCTAGATGGTAACGCAGAAACGACTACCGTATGTAATTGGCATTCTGTGCTCGCTTGTCGCGCATCTCGTGCTTGCGGTATTCACCATCCTCGTTCTTGAACATCGCGCAGCAACAGCGAGTCGTCCGGCAGAGGTTTTCTCCGTGACACTTGAGGGCGGAGAGAAGCTCGGCGGATTCACTCAGGTGCCAAAGAAGGGCGCTGAGAAGACACCTAAGAACAGCGAAGAGCCTCCGAGTGCGCCACCTGAGCCAGAACCAGACCCAATTGAAAACACTGGCGAAGTAACCGCTA
>QIGM01000439.1 GCA_003230795.1 bacterium | reverse complement strand
GAGAAACAGGCTGAAGCCCATACGCGTCAAGTTAAGACACCTTGGAATAGGTGTAATTGACGGGAAAATAATAGTATATGGGAAGAATAGCAATCGTGATGGATGCACGCGAAGCGGAGGTAGGGATGAATATCCCTATTCATCCGCTGATTAAGTCCTGTGTTGAATTTGTGATTGTGGGTGAATAGCATTCACGAGATATTTCTGCATTCGGCGGATGTTTAGGGATAAACATCCCTAGTGTGCCCGGCATGGGCTAAAACTAAACAAAAGAAACGAAATGTTCGGAAAGAGAGACAAAGAACCGTAGTGAAGCACAAGGCGTGCAGGGCGACCTGCATACTGGAAGAAGTGTGAATCAAAGACACGACCGTAGGAACACGAACCGACAGTGAGGCATGATGTGGGCGATGAGCTGGCTAGGAACAGCAAAATCCAACAAGTCTCCGAAAGACACATGGTGTAGAGTCGGACGGCACGGGTCGAAAGTTTTAGCACCTTACCCGGGGAGGTCTCTTCTGTGAGAGCAGAAGAGAAGTCAGCAGCGGCCATAGTAGCGAAGAAGGCGGTGAAAGCCGATCTGAGCAAAGGGCCAAAGAGTCACGAAACGGACTCTAGCAAACAAGCTGTCGGCCCTCAGCGCAAAGCACATCCGAAAACGACTCAAAGGACCAGTTGGAGAAACAACGACTCCCGCGAGAGGCGAGCCAAATCAAGAACAATGGACTTGTTCTGGATCAGGTTCGCGGACGAGCAAGTTGAGTGACCGGCGCGCAGAACAAAGACGAGCGAATGAAAGAACCGAATGAGAAAATGATGGAATCTATCCTGAGCGCCGAAAATCTGAGTGAAGCCTACCGCAAGGTAAAGGCGAATCGAGGTAGTGCCGGGATAGACGGGATGAGTGTCAACGAACTTGGCGAACATCTCCAAAAGCATTGGGAAAGCATATGCGAAAAGATCGAGCGAGGGACCTACAAACCCGCGCCGGTGAAAAGCGTAAGCATCCCCAAAGCCAACGGAGGCAAACGCCAACTCGGCATCCCCAGTGTATTGGATCGAACAGTGCAGCAAGCGATGTTGCAGGAAATCAGTCCGATATACGAAAAGCACTTCAGTGATAGCAGCTATGGCTATCGCCCAAATCGAAGTGCTCACGAAGCAGTGAAAGCCATGCAAACCTATGTAAAACAAGGCAACAACTGCATCATAGACATAGATATAGTCGGCTTCTTCGACAACATAAACCACGACATTCTGATGCGCATGGTATCCGAGAAAGTAGCGGACAAGCGAGTCCTGCGGCTGATCGGAAAATACCTGCGAGCAGGAAAACTGGTAGATGGACGGAGAAAGAAAAGCTACAAAGGAACCCCGCAAGGAGGCCCTTTGAGCCCACTCTTAGGCAATATATACCTCGACGCACTCGACCAAGAGCTAGAGAACCGAGGGTTAAAGTTTTGCCGCTACGCCGACGACATCGTAATCTGTGCGAGCAGTCCGCGGAGTGCTGAGCGAATCCTGCGGAGTATAACCGAATGGATAGCTAAGCACCTGCGTCTTGAAATCAGTGCGGAAAAGAGCGGGATGCGTTTTCCTCACGAAGGGAACTTCCTCGGATTTAACTTTCGAGAGGGAAGCAACGAAATCCAGCTCTCCAAGAAAAGTATCACCAAGCTCAAAGCGGAAGTGAGAAAACATTGGGACGCCCGAGACCCCACGCCCATCCGCGAACGTCGAGACCGTTGGCTACGCTTCATCCGAGGCTGGACCAACTACTTCGGGCTAGCGGAATGCAAGTGGGGCTACCTCGACCTGGAAGGATGGATGCGCCGTCATATGCGCAAATACATGTGGCAAAAGTGGCATAACTGGAAAGGAAGGCGAAACGCACTGAAGCGACTGGGCCATCGAGGGAAAGCCCTGAAAATAGCCCATAGCAGCAAAGGAGCGTGGCGAATAGCCGGAGCATTGAACTGGCACATCAGCAATGCAAAGTTATTGAAACACGGCTTCAAAGTTCCATCACAACTTGAGGCATAGCAAAACCTCTGGACTCAACCGCCGGATGCGAGAAAACCGCATGTCCGGTGGTGTGGGAGGGGTGACGGGCGAAATCCCGTCACCTCCACCCGATCCATCGGTTTTCCCGCGCGGATCGCGCGAGGTAGGGAATGTTTGTCCTCAAACATCCGCCGTCGCGGTGGAACGCGTGTTGGTCATTCACCAATATTCGCAAATTCACCCCATCGAATCCAAAATCTCGCGCATCTTTGATTCTCTCGCTTCGATGCTTTCGCAAAGAGCAAACTGAACCCGCGCCCGGTTCATGTTTTGCGCCTCGTAGGTGGTCTTGAAATAAACATCACCAGCCAAATAATCAGCGAAAAAGCGGAGTCCCAACTCGAAGGTTATCAGGCGCACGGAATCGTAGAGATATTTGCGGTCGGCATCGGTTAGAAAACCGGAAGCTTCCGCCATGTAACCTTTTACCAGAGCCTGAAACAGATCGAGATCCAGCAACACTTTACTCAAATCGGACGTTTCTTC
>QIGM01000538.1 GCA_003230795.1 bacterium | reverse complement strand
CTACCGATGCCTAAAACTAATACAAAGAGTTTTAGAGGCTGGTACGCAATATCGCGAAAACGGCTAGGTGCCTGCGATACTTGAGCAGATGGACTAAATCGCAACAGCCTCGAGAGTAGCGCGTCATCGAAAAGAGGCAGGAGCAGAAGTATGCTTAAGAAATTAAAGTATGTGTAGTTACCGGTCAGCGCGATTAGTAACTGAAAAACGAGAAAACATATCCCGCTAATCATCTGTAACAAGCGAGGGCCAAAAACACAGAATGGTAATAAGAGCTCGATTACGAACATTGCGAAGCAGGAAGCAATAAGCAGTGACTCGGGGGCTTGATGGAATAGAGGAGCAAATGCAGTTGGCAGCGGTTGTGTAAGAAAGTGATACTTGAGCGCCTCAAGAGAGCTCCAGCTTAGGTCTCCACTAGCGAGTTTCACAAAGCCGGAAGAAAACATCAGCCTGAAGAGAAGAAGTCGGAAAAGCAGAAGAGCAAAAGGATTAAGAGAAGGCGTCTCTCGTAGTGCTAATTTTCTTGTGTTCGGATAGCTGAGAATTGCGAGGAAGCAGCACTCTAGTAACAAGACATCCCATTGATAGGACAAAAAGCCTTGCCCAACGGCTAGAAGCGAGAGCCAACATGTGCAAGCAAGAATCAAACTCGTGCGAGCGTAGTAGCCGAGAAAAATCGTGACGGAAGAAAGGGTTCCAATACAGAGCACTGCATAGAGCGAGAAGTCTGAGCAGGAAATCCAAAACAGACTAGGGATAGCCCAGTATTTGCTCCAAGCAAATTCCTGGTAGCTGGCGAGATAATCCTCTAACGGAAGTATGCCTTCTGTGCTGATGAGCGAGTCAATTTGAAGTGATAGTGAAACAAAGGCTACTGCGAGAACGAGACCCAAGCCTCGTAGTAGAATCGCGCTTGCTAGGGAGAAGCTTCGTGGAGCGCCCAAAGTCTAAGATCAGCCGTAGTTTAAGACTTGAGCTGATTTTGGAACGCCAACATTTTCGCCGTCGTTTCTGCGCTTAGCAGGTGTTCAGTTTTACAGGCGTCAATGCCTGCCTGGTCGGTGCTGACTCCGAGAACTTCAATAAAGAAACCCTCTAGGATCTCTCTGCGCTCCAAAATTGCGACCGCTACTGTGTTACCGACTTCAGAGAGTGCGAGGAAGCGGTTATCATCTTCTTCGACGTAGCCTTTCAGCTTGAGGCTTTTGAGGTTCGTGCTAGCGCTTCCGGTGGTGATCTCTAGGAACTTGGCAACATCGGTAACTCTTGCGTAGCCGCGCTTTTTACTAAGTTCGAGTATCGCGAGTAGATGGTGGGCAGCGCTATGGGTTATAGGGTTCTCGTTGAACTCCTTCCAAACGTCCATTGTTGATTCCATAACGGGCTCCCAAAGTCTTTAACGCACATAGTAGAGCCAGCAAACTAGCATGCTTGGGTAGGCGAGTAAATGCTCAGAGTGGTAAATGTTTGCTTAAACCGCCGGTAAATGTTTACCACTTAGTGCTAAATTAGGGACGCCTATCTCAGAGTCAGAAAAATCCTAAAAATTACATCATAGTAGGCTTGTGGAAGTTTGCGATGTTGTGGTGCTAGAGACTGAAGAAAAAGTGCTCGGATTTGATGAAGTCCACAAATGCGCCTGTTCGACCTATTTGCTATAGATCGAAGCATCAAATCTTTAAGGAGTTCGATATGTCTTTTTCTTCACCCTCTACCCGTACACTAACCTCGTCTTTACTCTCTCTCCGAACGATTGCCTTAGGCTGTCTTGCAATTGCTTTTATCGTATCGCCTGTTTCTGCTGATACACCGGTTAAGAAGTTCGGAAGACTTTCTGACGGACGCGCTTACCGCGTGGATAGCTCTGGATTTCGTTTGGTTGATCAAGTTGCCGAGCTTGAAGTTACCGTCGATGAATTGAGACGTCAGCTTGTAGCTGCTCAAAACGAATCGACTTTCCAGGCTAGAACGATAAAACGCCTAAGCAACGGCCTAAGCAATGGAGGGAGTGCTGCGGGAGATAGCGTGATAGAGGAGAAGAGTCTCATTAAATCAGCTAAGCTTTCAAAAGCGACGCAAGCTGATTCTCCAAACTGTAATGAGTTAGTAAGCGGCCTCTACTTGCGAGTATCAACGCTAGAGAATGATCTTAGAACGGCGAGACTGAATTCTCAGAGCGTGTTCGCGAAAGTTGCTTGTCCGGCAACTACTTCGGCGTTGGCGCAAGCTTGTGATTACGATTCTGATAAAAATCCGCTCTGGGCTCAAGTCCAGCGTCTACAGAAAGAGCTAATGAGCGGACCGAGCAAGGAGAGAGTGGCAAGTCAATCTAAGTCTCTCGGTAGAGCTACAAACGACCTGCGCACAGTTCAGTCCCAACTCTCTGTGCAGGAAGTCGAAGCTGATTCATTGAAGGATAAGCTTGCGGAGACAAGTGAAGAGCTCGACACGGCGAATGAAAAACTAGAAAGCGCGAAGGGCCAGCTTGCACGCCTGGGTACAGAGCTTGCGGAGACTCGAGAAGAAAACGAGAACATCAGTTCTCGCTCTA
>QIGM01000384.1 GCA_003230795.1 bacterium | reverse complement strand
ACTGATTATAGAAGGAGTCCTCAGCTATGCCAGAGAACCGTAAATACTTCCCCCACAAGAGCATCTTGCTAATATCTACTAGGACAGAAGAAGGCCTTCCTCTCCCCCCGAATCATATTATCAATACCATCCTTGAAGGTATTCTAGCCGAAGCTCAAACCCGCTATCCGGTTAGAATCTGCCACCATCTCTTTATGGCAAATCATCTGCATATGATTCTGGTGGTGGAGAACGCTCAAGATGTTCCTAATTTCATGCGCTACCTTAAGTCGGAATCATCTCATGCAGTTAATAGACTGCTTGGAAGAAGCAAGAAGACTATTTGGTCAGAAGGCTACGATTCTCCAATCTTAGCTACTCCCGAGAAGGTGATTCACTACATTAAGTACATTTATCTAAACCCTAGTCGAGCACACCTAGAAGACGAGATAGATAGGTACCCTGGGGTCTCTAGCTGGAAGATGTTTAAGGAGAAAAGACACCTTAGCCATCACGCACGGATTCCTCGTCCATTACTCAAACCACTTGCGTCTCCAGCGCTTAGTATTAACGAACAGAAGCGGATAGTTTCGGAATGGGAAAGAATGGAGCTACCGAAAGCGCGCTTTGCGCTTTCCCCCTGGGCATGGGCGGAGTGTTTTGAGGGTATTGATATAGACTCTACGAGGGAAAGAATCCTCCGAGAAATCTCAGAAGAGGAAGCGATCAGTCGAGCCGAGCGAAAGCGAGATGGGAAGCAGATAGTCGGTGCCACGGCCCTGAGAAGGCAAAGTATGCTCAAAGAACACGTCCCTCAGAAGAGAAGTAGAAGAGTTATTGTTATCTCTGAGGATAAAGAACTGAGAAAACGCTTCATCGAGCATTTTAGAGCACTGTGTGGCTTAGCGATGGATGCCTATAAGAACTGGAAGCGTGGAGACCTAAGGCCGAAAATTCCTCCTGGGCTCTTTGCTCCTAGCGTCCCATACCTTGCTTCAGCACTTCCGGTATAGATTCACCTAACAATTTATCCAAAACACGACTTCGACTCTCGAGGTTGCGTAGAGCTGCGCCTAAAAATCCCGAAATGAGAGCAAAGTACCTTCCTTCTTGTCCTAACCTGTCTCGATGTCGCGTGAGTTGTTCGGAGTGAGTGCAGCTCCAGGCGCTTTCGCCAAAACGTGGGGTCGCGTGGGCAGATCCAGAACAAGTAGCCCGGGTCCAGAACCCCAAGGTCCAGAACCCCAACAAGTAGCCCCGGTCCAGTAGCCCCGTCCAGTAGCCCCGGTCCAGTAGCCGGTCAGCCAGTAGCCCCGTCCAGTAGCCCGCCCGTACTACACGCTTTTTGCAGCTTTGACTGCTGCCTTTGTTGCCTCTTTGGACGACATGATCGCGATGAAGTCGTTCCAGTTGATCTTGGTGCCTTTGGCCTTTGATGTCTTGCCTTTGCACCACACCAAACCTGACATGGTCAGGTAGCAGTCACCAAGCTGGCTTTTTCCGTCCGGAGTTCGGACCTCAAATTCGATTCCACCTGATTTGACATCCATGTTGATGTTGAAGTTCTTGATGCTGACTTGCATTGCTGATGTATCTCCAGTTGTTTGCTGTTGGGAGTTCGAATGTCGAACGGGGGATTCGATTATGGAAATCGCGTCGCTGTTCGTCGTGAGCGAAAGGCACAGACATATTTTACACTTGGGCTGCGATTGTCGTCCGATGACAAGACGCTGTTGTCAGTAATTTGTGAAACTTGACGCGTAGTAAATGTTGTGAGTAGTAATTTGCCTGCTAATCGACCAAGATCACCGAGCCGGAACAAGTAATCTAAACTTCAAAAAGCACACGCAAGTCCAGCTTCGAGTGCATCGGATAGTTATCCGGCGTTTCAAACTACCTATCCGAATCCGCCGCTGTAAGGTTTGTCGCGTCCAATGTCCCGCGGTGTCAGTATTCTAGCATTGGGAAACCGTTTTTTCCAACGCTCCAATACAGTGTCCGTTAGCGTTCCAAAAATAACAATCTGTTTGACGTTTTTTAGCCGCGACACCTGCGTCTCGGCTTCGAGTGTCGGCTCGTTTACCCAAACATAGGGTGTCGAAAGCACATACCGAAAGTTGAATTGTTTACAGAGCCATTGTTTACTGCCACCGCGTGGCTCGCCCATTCGAAGCCCCTGAAATTCCAACAATCCCGTCTTTATGTTAAGTTCGACTTCGTCCTCGAGGAAGGCCTGTTGCAATCCAGTCAGCGATTCATACATGTCTCTGTTGGAAAGTTCGCTAAGTACATTATATTGTGCCATCGACCGAACATGCCAACGAGTCGCGATGACTAGACAAACGGCAAGCAAACCAATCAGGATGGGAAATGATTTGAGCCTGATTTGTTTCATGTAGTGAGCCGACGAACGACCGCGATAACCGGGGCCGTGTAAAAGGTATGATGAGCGAAGCGAACGCGCGACTTGACACGGCTCCGGTTCATCGTTTTGGTACGCCAGTCATGGCGTATGACTTATGGGGTTCAAGTCCCCTGTACGAGAACGAGAATCTTAAGGAAGGCAGTCTACCAACTGTG
>QIGM01000269.1 GCA_003230795.1 bacterium | reverse complement strand
CATCATAGCTTTCGTCGCCTTCACATCTCCAAACCGGGCGGCGAGATAAGGCCAGCCGACTAAAACTGGCTGGGTAAAATTCAGCGCGGCGCTTGAAACATTGAACCCAAGATACCATTGAAAGGCCACCGAACGTAGCTGAGCCCAATCTGGCTTCGGGTTCATGATATGCTCGAGATGATTAGCCATATAATTCTGTATCCGGCGACGTGTACGGAGATCGTCCGTCTCACCCTGTGGGGTAAGGTTGGAAATCTCTTTCCCGAATTCGTTAACCTCCTCATCCAGGACAGGACGAAATTCAATCCGCGCGAGATGCTTTGCGCCACTGAAAAAATACGTGGCGTAAGACCGCATTGCGTCCATGCTAAAACCCGGAACATTTGCTCTCTTCTGTAGGCGGCGGCGGAAGCTAGCACTCGGCGACATCTCAACTATCATATCATCAAGCCATGCACCTTGCTCTGGTGTTAGTTCCAACTTCGTCCTGATATTTTTTAACAGCGTTGCTGGCAGGCCACGGAATATACGTGCCTCCTTTGGAATTTGATCAATCCTGATAGCTGCATCTGGAAATTCTTTTCTGATATCTCCCACCGCCGCCTTCGCCGCGCTGGCATTAGCAAACTGTTCCATATACAGCGTCGTGCCTTTTTCATCCTTTACAACCAGCGCCACGTCGCCAAAACGTGAGTGAGGAAAATACGGACGATCGCGTAGCCTTTGCATATCCGCACGAACTGCAGCAATTCGTTGGGTTTGAATAACCTCATCACTGATTGTGCGTTGAATATCGCGAACCGAGGTTTCTTCGATCTGATCCAGCACCGCCATAAAATCATCGCGGATATCGAGGAAGAGTTCATACGAGACTGGCTCTAGTTTATGCTTCCGCGCAAACGCTTCCAGTTCCCCGTTCGTCGGCTGACGGGAAATTCCCTCTTCTCTCTCCGCCTTCGACAAATATGCCATCTGATCGATGTCGTAGATAAATGCAGACAATGCCTTCTGCTGCCTGTTCCCGATACTGATCCAACCTTTAACGCGATCGTTTGCTCGACTGATCCAACGCATTTGAAAATTATACCACTGATCGATCAATTCAACATAACGGCTTAAGGGTTTCAGGTGTGGATTTGCTTGAGCAATTTGCTGGAGGTTAAAAAACAAATCCATAAACCAGTTGAACTTGTCCGCAAACGAACGGATTTCTTTCACCTTCGACTTCGCAACTCCGAGCTTGTCGAGTAAACGTGCCGGGCCGAATGTACTTGCCTGAGGTGGCGGGATGTATTCGTCGTTAGTGTATTGTGCTTGGACCTGTGCATTCTCTGCACTTCCCTTTGCCTCCCCGGCTTCGAGTCCTGCTTGGTGATAAGGGCGTGGGTTAGTCGCTATAGTCTTCAACCACTCTTCAACCTCAGGCTCTGCACGAAGGCGGAATTTCTTTCCTGCGAGCGTGAACAGCGTCTGCAACTGCCGTGCTACTTTTTGAAAAAAGCCCGCTGAAGGATCAAGCGCGATAATCCTTTCTTGAAAATACTTCGCAACCTGCTCAGCCATAAACTCGTCGAAGTTGAGGAAGTAATTGATGTCACGGGTACTGAGGTAATTAAGTGCGTTTGCGTCGATAGGAAGAGGCAACCCTCTCCCAAGTGAGAAAAAAGCGCGTTGAAAGTCGAGCCCGTCTCCAAAGCTTGCTCGGATCAATGCACGGTTGTAGGCAGATAGAAGCTTTTGTTGAAGCCCTGGGTCTGTCTCAGCAAAACGAGTATGAACAAGATAATGTCCAAACTCATGCGTGGCGACTGTGAATATTTTACGCGAGTTTGTAACACGCCCAAACTTGCCTGCCTGTGTTCCGCTGAGAAGTCCTATCGCTTTCGTTCTCCCCCCTGATCCCACGAAGTGGCCCTCTACTACAGTCGCGTCAAAATACCCTCGAAGTAACGGAGCGTCTAAATTGTCAAAGTGAACAATGAGTTTATCTTCGGTTAGACTAAAGCGCGTCATCATCGAGTTGTAGAAAGCAATGATGCTCTTCATCCACTTCTTATCTGCAACAGAAAGCTCCTGCCCAATCTTCCAAACCCACACGGCAGTTCCTGGCTTATGTGTTGCGCGCGAATAACGCTCTCCCGTCAATCCATCTAGCAAGTCTTCTCTACCCGCCAACGCATCAACAGCTTCATCCATTTGCTTTCCGCTAATTGTCTCCGCCTCTCCCTTCTTCGCTCTCCGCGCAAACTCCGCCGGCCCACTAGGAATTTCCTCTAAAGCTTCAGGAGGGAACTTGCCTTCAACAACGATGTGTGTTTCAGGATTTATTCCACTGACGCTGTTTCGCAGACCACGCTGAACGAGATCAGTAGCAATATTGCGTAGCTCACCTACTTCATCTGGATCAACCAGTGATAAACGATTGAGAGAGCGTGCAAACTCTTTTTTATTCGTACCTTCTACTACTCGGAAACCAAACCTGTCTAGTTGCTCGTCTAGGTTTGCTTCAGTATACCCACGCGTGCGTGAAAGGCGTAGCAAACTTCTTACTCCATCAACTGGAACTTCT
>QIGM01000516.1 GCA_003230795.1 bacterium | reverse complement strand
CTTCGTTGGCATAATATTGTTCTTCACTCGTTCAGCTTCTAGTTCAGCTTCTAATTCCTCGATACCGGCAGGAAGGAGACGACTAAGGTCAACTTCTGACTCTGTCGGTGTGACGAGGAATCGAACAAGTGGTCGAACGACGATGAAGAAAAACATCGAGATGAGCATCGCAGGCACAATCCAGGAAGCTACCTTCCAGATTAGGTCTGTCTGTGCAGCATTCTCTAGCGCCGCCATAATATCTTCCTCAGGTTCGACGAAACGAATGTTCTCAATAGTCACAATGTCACCTCGAGTGCTGTCAAACCCAACAGCCTGTTTCACGAGGTTATCTATCTTTCTCATCATCTCTGCAGGCAATGGCTTATAGAGCTTACTACTAGCTGCGGCCGCTGCGGCGCCCTCAGCGGGGATTTCGACATACTGTCCGTCAACGAGCACTGCCACACTCAACTTAATTATCTTCCCAGGAGAAGACACGGTGCGACTTACTGCTCGAGACACCTCGTAGTTACGAACAGTTTCAGCACGAGTATTCGCATTCTCGCTCGAGTCTGGCGGCGTGAGAACACCAGGATCATTGGTTAGGTTTGAGATGACACCAGGAATTCCACCTGTTGCAGTAAGTCCTGCAGACTCGTTTGAAGTACGCTCACTTCGAATGACGATTCCTGCGGGGTCATATGCCTCTTCTTCTTTCTCAAAGCGATTGAAGTTGAGGTCTGCAATAACTCGAGCGACGGAACGTCCAGGCCCGAGTATCTCTGCCAGCATTGACTCGATGCGTCGGATATACTCTCTTTCGATCTTTTGCTTATAGTCTAACTGCGATAGATCCGCGGTGGTAAGATCGTTCTCTTCCTTCACTTCATTGAGCATATTCCCGTGCTGATCGAGAATGGTCACATTGGCAGGCTCGAGTCGCTCTACAGCTCCCGAAACTAAGTTCGCAATACCTTTCACCTGACCAGCGTTTAGCTCGGAACCAGCTTTCAATCGAAGCAATACCGAGGCAGTAGGAAGAACATCCCTTTTTACAAATACTGAACGCTTTGGCGTGGTGATGTGCACACGAACAGCACGAATGCTGTCCAGCGCTCCGATTGTCCGCTCAAGCTCGCCCTGAACCGCACGTGTAAAGTTAACCCCTTCACCAAACGCAGAAAGACCAAGTTTGGCCTCGTTCCATAATTCAAAGCCAACTTGACCGCCTTTTGGTAGGCCGACACTAGCCATTTCTAAACGCAATTCATGAACAAGCTCTGGAGGGCTCACATCAATGGTTGTACCACCATTTCGTAAGCGGAATCCCACCTTCTGGTCACGTAGACGCTCAACAATACCAGCAGCATCGGCTTCTTCTAGATTCGAGAACAATACCTGGTATTCAGGCCGCGTGGCCCAATTAGAAACAAAGATAATAACGCCCATACTTCCCGCTAAGAGAAGCGGTAGTGCGATTTTCTGGGCAAGCGGAAGTCTGGCATAGAAGGAGACGACCTGCTCAAAGACGGATGCAATATCAAACTTCATAACCTAAGACACCTAAAACCATGCTGGGGCATTCTGCCCGCGTCCTAAAATCTAGCCAAGAGGAGTTCGAATTAACTCTTGATAGGCTCTCTCTAATCGTTCCTTAATTGACATCATCAAGGTCAGCGAGATACTTGCTTTCTGTACTGCGATAATTGTTGAGTGCGGTTGAGCAACTTCTCCGGCAACAGCAGCTTCCATCGCCCTATCGGCCTGAAGGCCGAGACTGTTCGCATTACTGAGCTGCCGCCCGAGAAGCTCGGAGAAAGAAACCTTTTCACTATCGTTCGCTCCCTCAACGCCAAGCATATCCTTTGGTGACTGCACAGAGCCACCAGTGCGAAGCATCTTGAGTTCTTCTGAAAGTGCAATTCCGTCTATCTTCATTGTTAGAACCTTGAAGAGAGTCGACGAAGTGTCGACGCCATACCTTTGGTAATATCAACTACTTCGGCAGCAGCCTTATAGGCATGACTCGCGCTAATAAGGTTTACCATCTCTGTGACTGGATTTATGTTTGGCATCTCGACGATTCCCGTCTTAAGGTCTGCATCTGGATGACCTGGGTCATACACCCGATTTGGTGGAGAATCGTCAGTCACAACCGCCGCCACTTTTACGTTCTGAAGCGAGGCTCTATCAAGATGACGGTCGAAACCCTCGACCTTCATGTCGGTTGCCACGAGAACTACATCACGTCGCTTATAAGGGCCACCTTCTGGAGTACGAGTGGTGTGCGCGTTCGCAATATTTGAAGCGACCGTATTAATGCGTAGTCTGTTTGCAGACATCGCGTTTGAAGCAATATCGAAAATCTTTCCAAACATCTCTAAAACCCTCCTCGTCCACGAGCTGCCATTCGTAGAATTCGTAGTTTCATTTGTAAAAGTGTCGCCGTCCCTGTGTATGCCGAAGCGTTTGTCGATAAACGACCAACAGTGCGGTCAAGGTCCACGTTATTACCGTCGGCGCCAACCGCCATCGAGTGGTCAAGTACCACATGAGCACCTTGCGCAGAACTTAGGTCCATGTGCTTGGGATTAGTCTTATTCAAGG
>QIGM01000479.1 GCA_003230795.1 bacterium | reverse complement strand
GATTCGGTCACGCCAATGATCTCTCCGATCTCTTTCAGGTTAAGCTCTTCATAAAAATAAAGCGTAATCACCAATCGCTCTTTTTCCGGAAGCCTATCAAGCGCTCGTGCAACAATCTCCACCTTCTCGGTGTCAAGAAGAGAAGAAAGAGGATCCGGCTTTTGAGTCGGCAATGACTCATCTGCGCGAAATCGCTCTTCACCGTGTCCAAAGCCAAGCTCTTCTAAGCTAAGCATCACAACACCAGAGACTTCTCCGAGCATTTTGTGAAGAGTTTCAATATCGACTTCAAGTGCAGTAGCAACCTCTGTGTCTTCAGCTGCTCGACCAAGCTCTTGCTCTAGTTTTTGATACGTTTGTTCTAGTTTTGCTGCTTTATGACGAAGTGAACGAGGAACCCAGTCCTGAACACGAAAGCTATCTAGAATAGTTCCTCGAATACGGAACTGTGCGTAGGTAGAGAAATTTGTTTCATGACGCGGATCGTATTTTTCGAGTGCATCAACAAGACCGATAATCCCAGAGTTGAGCATTTCCTTAATGTCGACTTCGGCAGGCAAACGCCCGGCAAGTCTATGGACCACGCGCTTTACGAGTGGGAGGAAGCTTCGTATGAGCTCTTCTCGCTCGTCATCGTTGATCGTGCGAAAAGACTCAACTGTTGGTGGTTTCTTTTTGGCTTTCACTAGGTGCCAGCTCCTACTGTTTCAAAACCTTACTACTAATCCTTTCTCTGAGATGCTTCTCCTTGCTGAGTGTCTTCCCAAGATGCCCAGATCTTGATCAACACCTTACCGGCAACACTGAAACCGAAAACAACTAGCGCAGCTCGCCACGCGATCATTTCTGCACTTACGCCGGCTATTGAGCTACCTAAGATTGCAATCACCACACAGAACATCGTCAAGCCACTCATGTAGCGGTGAAGAATTGTGTAATCGCCGTAGTCCTTGCTCATGCCACCCAGTCGTTCACGCTTCGGTTACCTAGTGTTTAGAATCCTTTTGATTGCCCATAGATTCAGGGGAAATGAAAAGATTTCTTCTCAATTAAGGGAAATACTTAGCTTTTTGCGTCAAAGTTTTGGCATGGAATTTTAAGCTTTCGAAACGACTGCGCTTTACCGCAAATAACGATTCAAATAAATTTACAAAATTTTTAAGCTTTACGCGTTCTGTTCGAGCAATGAGCGAAAAAAGAACTGCATTCCGCCTTTTGGGCTCCTTGCCCCTTCACCACTCGCAATACGCTTTGCTAGTCGAGTGATGTCTCTACTTGCCTTTGTACTAGGGTAGAGGTTCAAAGTAGGCGTTTGCTGTATGATTGAGTCCACAACTGAATCGTCATCGGTAATTGCGCCGAGAAAACTCAGTTTTACCGGAAGAAATTTGCCACTTGCTGCAGCGAGTTTCGAAAATGTAGCGCGTCCATCGCTTCCTTTAGGGGCGCGATTAACGACGATGTTAAACTCTTTGATATCCCAATTTGTCGAAAGCACCTTGATCAGGGCGTAGGCGTCAGTGATGGAAGTAGGTTCCTGGTCAATAATGACTAATCGCTGCTCCGCTGCGACGTTGAAATATAAAACATTGCTACCAATTCCAGCTGCCGTATCGACAATCATGTAGTCATATTGATGAGCGAGGCCATCAAAGGCACCAAGAAGGCCGATTCGTTCTTCTTCCGAAAGGTTTGTCACATCCGCTACGCCGCTAGTCGCTGGGATCACGTCGAATCCGGAGGAGTGCGAAACGATGACATCTTCAAGGCTAGACTTTCCGGTGAGTACATCATGAAGGGTAGCCTTGGGCTGAAAGCCGAGCATGATATTGATATTTGCAAGACCTAGGTCGGCGTCAAGTAGAAGGACACGTTTCCCGAGACGAGAGAGCGCGAGCCCCAGATTGACGGTCGTGTGAGTCTTTCCAACCCCACCTTTTCCGCTGCTAATGCAGATGACTCGTGCTGTGCTGCTCATACCAGTTGACCTACGTTTTACGTTAATGTGAGAAACATTTGAGCGATTTATATTTTGCGCTCGAACTGCTGAAGAAATCATATGTGTAACCTTTCCTGTTCTATCTCTATTTACTTAGTCGCTTAATGTCTAACTCTGGAAATCATTGATGCCAAGGTGGTGCTAGAGGCATCTTCTAGGTCATCCGGAACCACTTGCCCCGTTCCAAATATACTCAGCGGAAGGTTCATCTCGCACAGTACATTGAAACACAGGCCGAAGTAGCAGGTTTCATCCGTTTTGGTAACACCAACTAATGAGGGCGCTACGGTCTCAAACGACTTTGCCATTCTCTTCAGGTCCGGTTCATTACCAGATGCCGGAAGTAGCATTAAACGATTAGTCTCTGGAGCGCCTTCTAGAATCAGCGAGAGTTCCCTAAGCCGTTCTTCGCCTCGCGGTCCGCTTCCTGCCGTGTCGATGTAGATGCGATCTTGATCTCTGAGACTATCAACTGCATGCCGAAGTTGTTCTTTCGTCGCTGCGGCTTTCATTGGTGCGCCAATAAGGGCCGCGTATCGACTGAGTTGCTCTACGCCTCCGATTCGATGAGTATCAATTGTGATGAGACCTA
>QIGM01000250.1 GCA_003230795.1 bacterium | reverse complement strand
GGTCGCCCAGGTGTCCATTACGTCGGGGTCACCCGAAAAGCCATCGGGCAGTCCTCTTGTAGACTCTTCATAGCCAGGGGCGGTTTCACTTAAAGGATCGACTGGTAGTGATGCAGCGTCAGCAAAAATGGGCTTGTCGTATTCAATCTCCCCCGCTGCGTCGATTGGATACCACACAGGGAAAGGAACGCCGAAGAAACGCTGTCGACTAATACACCAGTCGTAATTCAAGCCCTCTACCCAATTACTGTAGCGGGTCTTCATGTAGTCTGGGTGCCAGGCAATCTTATCCCCTTGTGCGAGCAGTTGTTCTTTCTGTTCAAGGATTTTCACAAACCACTGCCGTGTACTGACGAACTCGACTGGCTGCTCGCCTTTTTCGTAGAATTTCACCGGGTGCTGAATTTCGCGCAACTCGCCGCGCAAGGCCGTCCCTTCTCCTCCAGGACCCGTGCCTTCTTCTGCAAGAAGTTCAGCGATTCTCTTTCGAGCTTGCTTAGAGTTTTTACCTACCAACTCCTCGTAGTGGCGAGTGGCAGTGGCGGGATCAAGCGAGGTAAATACACCTTCGGTAAAACTAAGCGCATCAAATCGACCCTTTCGGTTAAGAGCCTGTTTAATGGGAAGACCAGAACTCTTCCACCACTCCACATCAGCGGAGTCACCAAAGGTTGAAACCATCAAGATACCGGAGCCTTTCTCCGGATCGGCGTGAGTCGAAGCGAGAATAGGAACTCGAGCGGAAAAGAGTGGTGTAATCGCGTAGGAGCCAAAAAGCGGCTGATAGCGCTCGTCGTCCGGGTGAGCGACGACGGCAATAACCGAAACGATCAACTCGGGGCGAGTAGTGGAAATGACAAAGCCGTCGCCACCTTCCAGGCCAAAGGCGACATCGTGATAGGCGCCAGGCCGTTCTCTGTCTTCAATATCTGCTTGCGCAAGAGCTGTTTGAAACGTGACGTCCCACATCGTAGGCGATTCGATGCTGTAGACTAAGTCCTTATTCACAAGATCGAGAAAGGATCTTTGAGACGTAGCGCGGCAGTGCTCATCAATTGTTGCGTACTGTTCGTCCCATTCAACGCTTAGGCCGAGATTCTGCCATAGCTCCTCAAAGGCTTTTTCGTCTTCTTTCGTGACAAGCTCGCATGCTTCGATAAAGTTTTGACGAGAAACTTCCACGAAATCACGCTGAGATTTTGGAGCTTTCTCTGGAGGCGTCCAGCTTGCATCGTAGGCAAGGCGAGGATTGCAAGTAATGCCGAACTTGTTTTGAACGCGTCTTTCCGTTGGTAAACCATTATCATCCCAACCCATAGGATACATAATCGCCTTACCTTGCATGCGCTGATAGCGAACAATTAGGTCGGTATGGGTATAGCTAAAGACGTGCCCAACATGGAGAGAGCCAGAAACCGTTGGAGGAGGGGTGTCGACGACGAAACTCTCTTCGGCGCTCGCTGAAGTGTCCCAGCTGTAGACGCCTTTCTCCTGCCAATAGTTCTGCCAATGAGATTCAATTTCGCCGTGCCGGTATTTTTTGGGAAGCTCTTTCATAATTCCTGGGTTGCGGCCTTAAGTGCTTGCATTTTAACGAAGTTTTTACGTATCCTTAGGCGAACTCGGTCTTGTGCGAATTCTTTTTATTCAACTAATCTACGCAGAAAGACGCTAACCTATACTATAAGCGTCGGTCTTGAAATGCTTTCGAGGCTCTGACGAAATCGCTTGTTTTATCAGATGCTGAGGAAGGTACTAATTGGATAGCATTATTAATTCAGATAACACTGCCTACTTCTCAAAGCTTGATGCGTTTGAGCAGGCATTTCTCTTTGTTGATGAGTCCTATCAGGCAGTATTTCTCAGTGCCAAAGCCTCCAAGCTCCTTGAAATTCGTCGGGGAGAATCCCTAAGAGATCATGCGGCGCGATTAGAACCCTTAGAGCGCTTTGCGAAGAAATCGGCGACTCGTAAAGAAAGACGAGGCTCGGGAACATTTACTCCGGGAGAAATTAGCGAAGAATTCACTCTCGACACCTCTTCGGGGCGCAGTTTTCAAGCGGTCGTGTTTGCCCGACCCTTTGAAACCCCCGACTATCCGTCTGGCAGTATCGTCGTATTTCATGATGTGAGTGTGCTCGAACCGTTCTTGAAAGCGATAGAGCAGAGCAGGAAGAACCGGGCTCTCCTTCTGCTTGCATCGAGTCATATAGGTAGAAACTTGTTGTTTGATTTTCAAGGTAAGGACCTCAGCCGTCACTACGATAGCATTGAACGCGATTTCTTTAAGAGTGTTAATTCTAAAACAGAAGACTGGATGAGAGCAGATTTACTCTCATCTCTCAGCACTGCGGTTGATATCATCGATCCGCTGGTGGTCTCTTCGGCAAAAATAATTTCGGAAGCTCGCACCTCAGCGCTTTTGGAGATTAGCCAGCCAAATTGTTTGCGTATTCTAGGACATCTTCTCCTAGAGGCGAGTGATTTTGTCGGCCCCTTTGGAACGATCACACTAAAAGCCGAATTAACGAAGGAGAAGACCGCTGAAGTCTCACTTTTCGCAGTGCGGCAAACTATTTTGCCTGTTGATGC
>QIGM01000545.1 GCA_003230795.1 bacterium | reverse complement strand
ATTCGCTCCGTCATATTTCACAGGAACTTATCGTTGAGCTAGGCGCAGCACATTTTAATCATGGACTCCGGGCTGAGAGTGATGATGAAGCAATTGCCGTTGCGGAGTATGTGAACTCACTCTCTTTGCCGTTCTATACAGGCAAGGCGGAGAGCTTCTCTGGAGAGGAGAATTTGGAGGCTTGGGCGCGAAAAAAGCGCTACGCGTTTCTTGAGCAGATTCGATCTGAGGAGGAGTTTGATTATGTGCTTACTGCCCATCATGCTGGGGATCAAGCCGAGACACTGCTGATGCGTCTTGTCTCCGGACGCCTAGCAAGTACTGGGTTCACTATCGCTGCTCAAGACGAAAAGCGTCGTCTATTACGTCCGATGTTGGGGATTGGTCGAGAAGAGATTGAAACGTATGCCAATGAGCATCAGATTCCATTTGTAGAAGACGCCTCTAATTTTTCGCTTGAACGAAGTAGAAATAGATTCCGCCATATAATTATTCCGTTTTTGCAGGAAAAAACCTCTTCGGATGTCGTTCCAGCGCTTCGTGTCGCGAGTGAACGCCTTAATCTCGACGAAGAGTATCTCTGGGATTGTGCGGAGAAGGTGCTTGCCGCTGCTGCGCCCATGAGTTGGTCAAAGCTTAGCGAGCTTCCAGAGGCATTGAAGTGGCGGGTGTTAAAACGGGCTGCGGTGAAGCAAGTAGGTGAGCAAGCTGAGAAGTTAGGTTATGAGACTTTGAGGCGCGTGCTTTTCGAACATGCGGAGGGAAACTTGAGTTCGCTCGATCTTGGGTTTGGGATTCGATTGAACCGTGAGTCTGAAGAGAAGATTCGGTTTGCTTGTAATCTGGAGGTAGCATCAACGGAAGTGTTTCGGGAGACATTGCGCGCTGGCGAGGAAGTTCAATGGCGGTTTCGCGACGGCAGTACTGGAGTGATTCAGGCGACGGTCCTTGAGTTTGGAGCGCGAGGTTATCGCCAGTGGATAGAAGATAGCGCGAGATTGGAAGGCGATTTTTCGAGTGAAGGAGCAGCTTTTTTCGACGCGAACACGCTTCCTACTCAGCTTATGATTACTCCGCGATTTGAGGGTGAGCAGATGCGAGTTTTTTCACGTGGAAGTCGTTCGGTGAAAAAGCTCATGCAAGAGAAGTCAGTGCCAAGAGATATGCGAGATACGCTACCGATCGTGCGGGCTGGGTCCGATGTGCTTTGGATACCTGGAGTAGCTCGTTCTGAGCTTTCTCCTCTGCGAGAGGAGTCTAGAGAGGTGCTGTGCTTAAAGTATCGAAGGAAAGAAATTAATAAGGAATTGCCAGTAACCTGAATTAAAAAACCGAAACTCTCTCCTGGTGCTGGGCACGCAGGAGAGAGGTCGATTTTAGGGGTAATCTAGGTGCTCGAAATCGGGATCTCACGTGCGCCCATGCCAGTGTAGACCTGACGAGGTCGAGCGATTCTGCGCGTCGGGTTTTCTCGGTCCTCAATCCAATGTGCGCACCATCCTGGAAGGCGGCCAATAGCGAAAAGCGGCGTGAAAAACTCGCTCGGAAATCCTATCGCGCTATAGATTACACCCGAGTAGAAATCGACGTTCGGAAAGATCTTTCGTTTGATGAAGTATTCATCTTTCAGTGCCACCTCCTCAAGATTCTGAGCAATTTTGAAGAGCTCTTGGTCAGCACTGCTTGCGGCTAATACAGCTGGACACATTGCTTCAAGCTCTTCTTTTCGAGGGTCGAAGTTCTTATACACTCGATGCTCAAAGCCCATCAGCTTATCAAACTTGCCGTTCTTAACGTCGGCGACGACATCGGCGACGTCTCGTCCACTATCTCGAATCTTTGCGAGCATTAGCATCACTGCTTCATTCGCTCCGCCGTGAAGCGGTCCCCAAAGGGCATTCACACCTGCAACGACTGAAGAGTAAATATCTCCGTTCGCTGAGCCATTAGTGCGCCCCGCGGTTGTCGAGCAATTTTGCTGATGATCCGCATGCACCAAGAAGCATTTATCAAGCGCTTGCGCAAAGATCGGCGGTAAGTCGCGATCCGGAAACGCCAGCCGCAGGAAAGACTCAGTATAAGGATGCTCTGTGCTCAACTGCTCCATACTCGTGCTAGCGCCGACATTTTGGAGCCGTAGATAATTGCCGACAATCGTGGGCACATTTCTCATCAAGTCATCCATCGCTTTGAATATCAGCATGCGCTGCTCATCTACAAAATCTCCACCCCGCGGTAGCGGCGATCGATGAGTCGATAGCATTGAGATCGCAGCTGACAAGACGGCCATCGGGTGAGCATTCGGTCCGAATTGTCGGAGGAACTGCTTCATCTTTATCAGCGGTAAATCCGGTGCCGAATTTATTCGTGCAGTGAAATCCTCAGACTGAGACTTGGTCGGAAGCTCACCGTGCCGGAGTAAGAATGCAACCGATAGGTGATCCGAGTGTTTAGCAAGGTCTCGGATATCGTATCCTCGGTATTGAAGCACTCCGGCTTCTCCATTGAGGTCGGTGACTGCACTAGTCAATCCAGTATTGGCGTAGCCATTATCGAGTGAGATGCATCCCGTCTCTTTGCGAAGCGAAGAGAT
>QIGM01000092.1 GCA_003230795.1 bacterium | reverse complement strand
GGTTCGACCGAGGTGGAGATGGTTCAGGATTCAATATTTCGTACTTCGAATGAACCTTCTTTTTCTGATGTCTTTGCCTCTCTTGACGGGGGGTATGATCAGACCCCAGGCTCTCTTTCGCAGCCTAGTATTGCCGTTTCGCTCAGCGGATTATCTGCTGAGCGCATGAGTGAATTGTCGCGAGATGTGTACCAGCCAAGCTCAAGCATGATGAAAACTATCTCTTCGCTGTTATTTTTGTTTCTCGTCGGTTTTGGTGTTGGCTGGTTGGTGCTTCTGCAATTGATGCCCGAATTGTTCAATTCTTCCCAAGTTCAAGCGAAACAGTCGGCGGTTTCCACCGAGAGCGCCCCTTAGTCTACTAAAATAGTAACCTTTCTGGAGCTATCTTTTCTATTTTTTTCTTAGGAAAGAGAAACCTTTGTTGCGACACTGTCCGAACTTCGCACATCGTAAGCATGTGGTTGTTTTCACCAGGATTTTGTAGTGGGCGAAATTTATCTCGTCTACCTTTCGAAGCGCATTTTTAAATAGGGCTAATGAGAGTTCTAATTGTTGACAAAACGGCAGAAGGGCAAGCTGCGGTAGCGAGACGTATTGAGGCATTTAGCCAAAGTGACGTCGAGATGTTGGATCTACGCGTTAAGCTAGTGCTCGATAAAGACTATCAATCGCAGATTCATGACGCGGACGTCCTCATATTGGGGTCGAGCTTGGCAGATGGAGCTCCGGTGTTAGCGAGGCAAGCGCTTAGTCAAATGCCGTGGCTGCATATTGTTATGTTCGTTTCTGACGAGTCCTATTCTGGAGGATCGTTTAGAGCGGCTCATTCAGCCGGTGTGCGAAAAGTCTTAACCGAAGAGTCCTCACCACTAGATCTTCTTCAAGAGCTAGTAGGAATCTATGCCGAGTTTCGCCGAGAAGGAAGAGTACGCGAAGCCAAGATCGTTGTCGTTACTCATGCGAAAGGCGGAACCGGTGCGACGAGCATCTCTGCGGCTTTAGCCGAGGTTTGCAGCGTTTATCGAAAACGAACACTCCTTTGGGATCTAGACGTTGAGACTAGAGATTTATGTCGTTCTCTCACAGTGAACGGTTCTGAGGCGAAAGTCGTGAGCGCCTGGGTCAATGGTTCGCGCGATATTTCGCGTGATAGTATTTGCGATGCTTTAATTCCTGTGAGTCAGGACGTTTCAGTATTGATGCCACCAGATAGCATGGCAGAAGCGATGGATTTAGTTTGTCATACGGACGGTATGACGATTTGCCAGCGAATACTCGAACTTGCTCGAGTTATGCATGATACGGTCATCATCGACACCGGTGGGCGAATCGGCCCAGCGACTGGTGGTTTGATGCGTGCTGCTGATGAGGTTGTCATCGTGATCGATGACACTGTCCTTGGGCTTACCGCGCTTGACCTTTTTCTTAGCTATGTGAAAGCATTGGTCGTCGACACGGAGCGCATTAGTTTTGTCGTTAACGGTTACAGCGGCTCCTTACTAGCGGTGCCTCAGATTGAAGCTGAGCTAGAACCCGTGCACCATTTAGGTTCTCGACCGTGGCGTCTGCCTCCCGTGCCAGTCGATCCAAAGGCGTCGCTATGGCCAGGAAGTGGTCGGACCCTCTACAGCATGGGTCAAAAAGCCACTCGAGCAACGCTTGAAGAGATCGCTTCTGAACTCAATCTGATTACTAGAGGGGAAACTCCAGGAGAAGAGCAGAAGACCGGCCATTGGTGGGAGCGTCTACTTCCAGGAGGGGAGAAGGACGGAGAGCCACCGGTGGTACCTGAAAACTAGTTCCCTTAGGTCCTTGTGAGTTCATTACGTTTTGGATCGAATCCTGCATTAATCACTAATAGATTGGAATTACATACTTTTTCTTAGCCTATTATGTCTAGGTACCCCTGACTCGTAGGTAAAGATAAGTGACCTCGCTGCTGCTAGGTTTTTGTGGTGAGCAAAACATAATTGTTGTAACGTTAACTACTTAGATAAGAGAACCGTTTAGGTTTTAGTATCTTACTAACCAATAAGGAAAAAACTGATGAAAGATATCAAGCAAGTTGAAGGTGCAGAAATCGTCCAAGCCGAAGAAGAGAAAGGTGCTTCTATGCTGGAGTATGCACTCCTCGCAGCTCTAATCGCTGTTGTTGCGATTGCGGCGGTTACTTTTCTAGGTCAGCAAGCGTCTACAACGTTTAGTCTTGTCGGCGCTAGCATGGCTGGCGGTAACGCAGCAGGTTCATAGTTGCACGATTTGAGTCGGTCTTTAACAGGACTGTTCGTCAAATGGCTTTAAACCCGGTTTCTTTTATGTGTTCTTCCTTTTCGGGGTACTCATAGGGAGCCGGGTTTTTTGTTATTACGTAGGTGTTTTATCGGTTATTGACGAAATCATAGGTTGTCCAGATGGAAGATATTAAGAAGGTTGAAATTTTAGAGCTTAATCAATGGGAAGAGGAGGCTGGTGCTTCGATGCTCGAATACGCGCTTTTGGCCGCTCTGATAGCTATCGCCGCGATTGCAGGGGTTACGTTTCTTGGTCAACAGGCATCTACGACGTTTAGCTCCGTAGGCGGCACCTTAACGA
>QIGM01000559.1 GCA_003230795.1 bacterium | reverse complement strand
GAGAGAGCCTACAAGCAAATCCATTGCATGATGATTGTGTGAGATTGCGGGAAATTTATTGAAGCGCTCGCTCGCATGCGGATCGGCTAGATCCTTTTCTATCCCCAGGACGCCTTCTTTTCGAATCACATTAAAAATCGTTAAAAGTAAGCCCATCAATTCGATATAAGTGTTTTTATCAATGCCACTGCCCTTTATTACTTTAGGAACGGTTTTCAGCACTTTGAAAAATATTGGTAGTGGCGCGTAGCCAATAAGTGCACCGACCGCGGCACCGATGATCACAACGTACTCAGCTGGCTGAAAGAGCACCGGAAACGGGCCCCCCGCCATCGCAAAGCCGCCGAATACGGAAGCTGTTACAACGATGAAGCTAATGATGGAACTCATCGGATCTGTCCTGTAGCCTTCGCTTATCCTTCTTACACCCCAACGATAGCGCCCGTGACCGAAGCACTACACTCGAGGCCTTCTTCGAGTTTATTGACAAGCAAATTAGCGAACTGAAACGCTTAGTTTAGCTCGATATTTTACGCATCTTTCTACTGCTTTTCTTGTGAGGCTCTGCCCCTATTTGTGATGCACCCTCTGCCTTGCTCGGTGCGTGATTAGGCGAAAAGTTTCTCTGAATGATTGTTGTTGTCCCCTTCGGGGGAAACGTTCAGGCGCCACGTAGGATTCTCTGTTGCCCAACGCCTATAAAAGGAGCCTCCGCGATTGAACGCGTAAAAAAGGGTAAAAAAGGTGCCAGGCACCTTTTTTACGGGTTTCTGCTGTGTCTTAATGACCATACAACTTGGCTCTATCCTGTCCCAACGTTGTGGTCTATAACTAGCCCAATATTTTAAGAGTTCCGGACAATTTCGACTTGTTTATCTTTCTCCGGATCTTTCTTCGGCAGGGGAACCTATAAATAACCGCTGCGGGTACACAGCAGATGAAGAAACGATCGCTTATGAACTGCTATCATACGTAAGAGGACTTCATATTTTGGTTTTGAGCGGAAGAATCCGTCGGTTTTTCGTCTATTTCGCTCTTTAATTCAGTGGGACTCTTTTTCACCTAGAAAAACGAATAGGATAGCCGCAATGTCTGATAAGTCTACTCAGAAAACAGCAGAGCTCACCCTCCCAGACGGAAAAACAGTCACTCTCCCTGTCATCGTCGGTAGTGAAAACGAACATGCAATTGATGTATCGAAGCTTCGTGCGGAGACCGGTTACATAACTTTTGATAGTGGATTCGGAAATACGGGCGCCTGTAAAAGTGCGATCACCTTTATCGACGGTGATAAAGGCATCCTCCGTTACCGCGGACTCCCGATAGAAGTCTTGGCTGAAAAATCCAACTTCACAGAAACGAGTTACTTACTAATCTACGGTCATCTCCCCACAAAGTCAGAACTAGAGGACTTTACCACAAACCTTACTCGCCACACCTTGATCCATGAGGATATGAAGCGCTTCTATGACGGCTTCCCTCGAGATGCTCATCCAATGGCAATTTTAGCTTCCGTCGTGTCTGCCTGCCACACCTTCTATCAAGACTGGGAAGACCCACAAGATAAGGCGCGACAACATCTAGGTATTGTTCGCCTAATGGCTAAACTGCCGACGATGGCAGCCTTCGCTTATAAAAAGTCAATCGGGCAGCCTTTCATCTATCCGGATAATAGCCTCTCGTATTGTGCGAACTTTCTTAACATGATGTTTGCCACACCTGCTGAAGACTACTATCTCGACCCGGATATTGTTGCGGCACTCGACCTCCTGCTAATTCTTCATGCGGATCACGAACAAAACTGCTCAACCTCGACGGTTCGTCTCGTGGGTAGCAGCCTTTCTAATCTTTACGCATGTGTTTCTGCCGGAATCTCGGCCCTCTGGGGACCAAGGCATGGTGGAGCTAATCAACGTGTCGTTGAAATGCTGCTCGACATTGTGAACTCAGGCGGTGACGTAAAGAAGTACGTCGAGATGGCAAAAAGCAAAGACAGCCAAGTTCGGCTCATGGGATTTGGTCACCGAGTCTATAAGAACTATGACCCTCGGGCACAAATCCTAAAGCACGCCTGCGATAAAGTACTGGAGAAAGTTCCACATCGTGGCCAGATGCTAGACGTTGCCAAGGATCTTGAAGAAATCGCGCTAAAAGACGACTACTTCGTCGAGAGAAAACTCTACCCGAATGTAGATTTTTACAGCGGGATTATTTACTCCGCTCTACAAATCCCAATTAATGGCTTCACCGCAATGTTTGCCATTGGAAGACTTCCAGGTTGGATTGCTCAGTGGCGAGAAATGGTAAACGAGCCCGGCAATAGAATTGGAAGACCAAGACAGATCTACATCGGAGAAACAGAAAGGGACTATATACCCATCGGAAAAAGAAATTCCCGATAGCTTGAGCTATAGCGGAGATACTTTGATTTGAGAAAGTCCCTTGCTCTGTAATGGTGGTTCAATGGAGAAAAAGCTAAACGCTTTTTCACGTTTTTTGATGGGTATATCCCTTGTCCCCTTTCGGGGGAAACGTTCAGGCGCCACGTAGGCTTCTCTGTCCATTGCAAAGCAGCATTACGTACTTAGATGACTACTCATCTA
>QIGM01000363.1 GCA_003230795.1 bacterium | reverse complement strand
TGATATAGTGAGATGCAATGACAATTCGTAGCTTCAGAGAAAAGGGCACCGAGAAACTAGCGGCTGGTGTGTTAAGTAAAAGAACTCGCAAGCTGTTGCCGCCGGTACTTCATCGTAGCGCGTTGAAAAAACTACACATTCTTCGAGCTGCGTACGCTGTTAGCGATCTTAGAAATTTTCCTGGATTGAAGCTGGAACGACTCAAAGGAAAACGTAAGGACGAGTACAGCATCAGAATCAATGACCAGTTTCGTATCTGCTTTCGTTGGGAAGCAGGCGATTCTTTTGATGTTACGGTTGAGGACTACCACTGAGGTTTAGACATGGCTAAACGTTTGACTACGAAATTTGCAGCAGTTCATCCGGGCGAAATCCTACAGGATGCGATCGATGGAGCTGACTTAACACAATCGGCACTAGCTGTGCACATTGGCGTCTCGCAGTCTAAAATCAATGACGTGTGTCGAGGTCGACGGGGTATTTCTCTCGAGATGGCGGCTCGCCTAGGTCGAGCGTTCGGAACCTCCACCGAGTTCTGGTTTAACCTGCAAAAACAGTTTGAACTCGATAGCTTCGATGAATCGGAGTTTGACGATATCGAAACCGTAGCAGCATAAGATTTCGTAGAGCTGTATAACGACTATTATACCCGTACCTAAAGCGAGTATCGAAACTCGCCATTGCTCGACTTCAGTAAGAGTTCATTCTCAGTATCGGAATTGGGGTTTTTCTCGACTCTACCAACAGTCTGGGCTGCGATGTTGAACTCTTCTGCGATGCTTATCGCCTCTTCAGCTCTAGCCTCAGGTAAGTAGACCTCTAAACGGTGGCCCATGTTGAAGACCTGGTACATTTCCTTCCAGCCTACTTGGCCGTGTTCTTGAATGAGAGAAAAAAGTGCTGGGGTGGGGAACAGTTTGTCTTTAACGAACAAGTTGCCCTTTCCGAAACGAAGCATCTTCGTTTGGCCGCCACCGGTAAGGTGAATTAATCCATGGATGTCTCCTGAGAGGGACTTGCAGAGTTTGTGCAGTACCGGTGCGTAAGTGCGAGTGGGGGATGAAAGGGCCTCGCCGACGCTTTTGCCTTCAAGCTCCTTTGGTTTGTCGCCTACCCGAAAAGGGCCGTGGTAGGCTAGGTCTGTTGAGGTAGATGGGTCTACCACTTCTGGGTAGCGTTCTACGTTTTCTCTGCTGAGTAAGGTGTGACGGGCGAGGGTTAGCCCATTTGAGCCTATACCAGAATTCTCGACGGTCTCGTAGCTAGCAGTTCCTGTGCTACTAAGTCCGACTATGACATCACCTGGGCTGATGCGATTAGCATCGATTATCGCTGATTTCTTAATTCTTCCAGAAATAACCGCATCAACTATCAGCGTGCGCACCACGTCCCCGCAATCAGCCGTTTCGCCTCCGCTCATTACTAAGGGAATACCAAGTTCGCTGAGGTTGCTGACAAGTTCTTTGTAAGAGCCGATAATTTGCTCTAGGGCCACGTCGTCGATGAGCCTAGCGTTTCTCGCTATCGCGTTTGCAAGGACAAGATGCTCTGGAGCACCAATGCAATAAATATCATCAAGATTCATCACCAAGGCATCTTGGGCGAGGTGACGGAAAAGACTGGAATCACCGGTTTCCCGGTAGACTAGGTAGGGAACAATCGTCTTGGTGCCAGCACCGTCGCAATGCACGACTGAGTAATGCTCGTCACTACCAGCTAGATCGGGAGTAACTTTAGCGAATAAGCCCAGGCTGTCCTCTAGTCCGGTATTCTGTAGGACCGAATGCAGTCCGCTCTTTGTTGCGGAAACTCCCAAAGACTCGTATTTGCTCGCGCTCAAGACTTGCTCCCTTTGTAATTACTTAGGCTGTGCTATACTTGGCAGCCAAACCGAGCCCCAAACCGAGCCTACGTCAGCTTCGTAGTACTAGCTTCTCGTGTATGACTGTGCCAGCGTTTTGATACAGGATATTGCGAGTTTTATCCAGAGATTGCCGTGGTCTGCTTTAAAAATGCAGGGCGGTAGAAAAGGGCAATTACTTTTGTCCGAATCAGAGACTACCGATGAAAAGAACAGATCTAGAGAGCAAATTCAGCACAATCCAACGGGACGCGAAGACCAAGATGGAGTCCAATCCTGTTGGTGCCTTCTTTATTGGTCTTGTGGTGGGAATAGCCTTGACTTGGTTTCGTGCCTTGCTCGTACCGGCCCTCTTGCTTGGAGCTATTGCTGGAATAGTAATGTGGCTTTTCGCCCAAGGGGATGATGAAGAGTTCGCAGAGAGCGAATCAGCCGTTCCAAACGATGTGAATGGCAGTAGCCGCTCGAAGAAGAAGAAAAGCGACGAGTCCGCTGAAGCTCGATAGCCCCGTAGTTACCGCCTCTGCGTTTCAGTCGTTTCTAGCGGCACTGGTGGGTCTATGAGCCTTCGAAAGAGCAATTGTTATGGCAAGGGCGAGGGTCTGGAGCCCGTAAGGCCGCTCGACTTGGAGTCAATCTCCAGCTTTGACGAGATGCTGCGGCAGATGTCGCATACCGCTTTCGGCGGCAGGTCTCTTGGCGAAGCGGCCGATGTTCTTGAGCGTATGGTTCGGGATCCAGACT
>QIGM01000351.1 GCA_003230795.1 bacterium | reverse complement strand
CGCGGCTGACTAGGGTCTAATCGATAGTAAGACGCGTTATCGATTCCACGAAAAGAGAAACTTGGGCCAAAATGGTTTCCTTCGGCAGTATGGTTATACACCACGTCAAGAATGACCTCGATGCCCGCCGCGTGGAGGGTTCTCACCATGTACTTGAACTCTTCAATCGCAGTTCGGAATTGCTGCAAAGAAGCGAAGCGCGTATCGGGTGCGAAATAACTCAGGGTATTGTAACCCCAGTAATTCGTAAGCCCTAGTTCTTGGAGATGTTCCTCGTCTGCGCGATGATGCACGGGGAGTAACTCGATTGCGGTCACTCCAAGCCCGATGAGATGTTGAATTATCGGTCGAGAGGCTAGCCCCGCGTAGGTACCACGAAGCTCCTCGGGAACTTCTTGATGAAGTTTACTTATACCCTTCACGTTTGCTTCGTAGATTACACTTTTACTCCAGGGAGTCCGCGGAGCAGCATCATCGCCCCAATCGAATTCGCTATGAGTCACAACTCCAAGCGCCGCTGTACTTGCATTATCTAATTCACAAAAGCTCAGATCTCTGTCTTCTCCCTCTTTATCTGAAAACGCAAAACTGCCTTGAGCCTGAGCGGTTCTTTCAATAAGGCGAGCATATGGATCGACTAAGAGCTTGTTTGGATTGAATCGATGCCCCTTCTCCGGAAGATAAGGACCATAAACTCGGTATCCATAAAGCTGCCCTGCCGAGACATTAGGTAGGTAACAATGCCAAACATATCCACTTCGTTCTTTTAACTCGATTCTATGAGATTCAGAGTGATCATCTACAGAATCGAAAAGACAAAGCTCAACTCGCTCAGCATGCTGAGAGTAGAGCGCAAAGTTAACTCCCTGCCCATCCCAATGAGCGCCTCGAGGATAGGGGGAACCGGGGCAAGGTTTGAGAGATTCAGGCATAAAGAAACGAAGTCTAAAGTAATTTCTTTCGCTCGGCTCTAAGCGCGTCTGCGGATAAGGGCCGCATTCCAAGCCGCAAGACTAACTCCTGGCCTTGCCTACTGAGAATGAATTTTAGAAAATCAGCGGTTGTCTCGTCTAGAGGCTCCCCAGGAGTACGCACGACATAGATACTAAGAAAACGAGACAGTGGATAGGACGCCTTGGCAATTGTAGCCGGGGTAGGCATATAAGCTGGCTCGGAGGTCTCCTTGCGAACTTTGAGCATCTTCAATCCGGCCGGAAGCGCAGCATCGTATTCGGCGAAACCGATCGCTGAAGAGTCAGCAAGGATAGCGTCAAAGAGAGAACGAGTATTCTTAAGGCTTTTCATAGAGGAAACGAATTTCCCCTGCAACAACACGCGTTGACGAAAATAACCGGAAATATAGCTTTCCCCTTCACGCCCTAATGGCGAGATGCTTCGTCCTGAATAAGCGCCACCTACAGATAGCTGCCCCCAGGTATTGAGCCTCTTCGCCTTCCCTCGTTTCGGTGATGCACCAAATACTTGCTCAAGCTCAGCAAGAGAAATGCTCTCAATCGGATTATCCGCATGAACATAAATTGCAGCGGCCGAAGCGGCAGCACGAATTTGCGTAGGCTCAAACCCATAACGCGTTAAGAAATCTTCCCGCTCGCTTGTCTTCATCGGACGGGCCATGGGACCAAGATCGGCCGTTCCTTCAACAAGCGCAGCGGGCGCAAGCGCCGAACCTCGGCTCACGAGCTGAAGGCGAACATTGGGTTGATACTTTCGGTACTCAGAAACCCACTTCGTCATCAAACCGCCCATAGAGTCTGAACCAATCGAGGACAGAGAGCTCTGCTCGAGAGTCTCAGAGCTATACTCTGGTAAGTTCGCCGCGAGTGCAGCCGCAGGCTCTTCGGCAAAAACGCTTCCCGAGTTCAAAAAAACTACCGAGACGCCAAAAAAAACTATCGAGACACCCCAAAAAACTATCGAGACAAGGAGGAATATGTTTCTAACTAGGGAGTGGGTTTGATTGCGTTGGATGAGCATGGTGCGCCTAATGCCTCTAAGTATTTGGTAAGCACGACTGAAGAAGATATTGATTTTCGCGTATTCTATAGGAATTGACTGAGGATGTCTAAGTTATGAGCGTACTGGCATGAGCGTGCTGAGCGCGACTTCGAGAACGATTCGTTATCTACAAGGAATTGCTTGCTTTCCTAAAGAACGCCGACTCGGCTTTTTGGAAATGGGCCTGGGTATCGAGAAGCGTCATGAGGACTTCGGAGCTCACTGGGAGGCGCACCTTCTTGAGAGCAAAGCGGCCCAAGGACGCTTAGTAGACGCTCTAGCCGAATCATCGGACAGAAAATCTCTTGCAATACTTGGTGCTGGCCGACTGCTAGATGTCGATTTACCTCTCCTCAACGATAACTTCGACGTCGTATCCCTGGTAGACGCCGACCCACTGTGCAAGCGTTACTGGAGACAGGTACATACAACTAAGATTCGAAAACATCTTTGCGAAGTAAGTGGAGTGCTTACAAGCTGGCAGCGCTCCCTAAAGAAACTTTCACCCCTAGAATTCGAAGCAACGCTCGAGCAGAT
The DNA here is from genome assembly GCA_003230795.1 of bacterium. GTDB lineage: Bacteria > Bdellovibrionota_C > UBA2361 > SZUA-149 > SZUA-149 > SZUA-149. The sequence continues at coordinate 55 of QIGM01000351.1, read as the reverse complement.
TCGCAGCCTTTGCCCCGCGACGCTCGATGAGATGCCCCGCAGCTCTTTCGGTCAG
>QIGM01000352.1 GCA_003230795.1 bacterium | reverse complement strand
TCGGATAAGCCATGGTAAAACGCTGGGCAAAGTCTCCCCCAGTTCCGTATCCAAAGAGATAGAATTCTCTAACGGTGAGTGATGCATGTTTTCCCACGTGCTCGATAAGCTCAAGAAGCCGCCTATCCGTTCTTTGCGCTCGTATATTGAACCTCCCGTAATTAGGAAAACGAATTGGATCAAGCATAGGAACAAGAACTGCCATCTGGCGTTTCTTTCCGGCTCTCCAGCAGATGTTAAATAGATCTTCAGCTCGGAGATCTGAGTCGTGCACACAGACTAACAACCATGGGCGCAAACCAACTTTATGCACCGAGGATCCTCGGCGGTGAGCCGGGTGGTAGAAGTAGTAACGAGTTCCTTTGTAATAGAGCTGTAGGCGACGACCTTTCGGCATTTTGGTATCAACGAGTTGGTCGTCAATCTCTCCACGTGCTCTTTCAAGAGCCCAGAATGCGGCGTTCTTTGCGCCGATATCTTCTTCGAGGCTCGCGAGACTGGTTCGAAGCGCATAGATAGATTGTGTAGTTCCAATTTCACCGAGCGCAGAAGCCGCACGTTTTCTTATCTCTTCGTCTTTAGCCTTTCGAAGAGTTCGAACTAGCACAGGAATTGGCCAGTTAAATTTGAGTTTCCCGAGCGCTGATACCGCTGCCTTCTTCGACTCCAAATCTCCATGTCGCACTTCAAAGCGTAGCGCTTCGCCAGCACGTCGATCCTGAAGGTTCGCTAATGTCTCAATGAGAAATAGTTGCTTGTCGCGGTTGTTTCCGCGCTTAAGAATCTTTACCAAAAGTGGCACATCGGAGAGTTTCGCCGATTTTCTCAGCGCAAGACCGGCTTCAAGGCGCGTCCGCTCATCTGGACTAGACATCCTTCGAAGTAGCGCATCGATGAGAGCTTCGTGACTGAGAGGGACTGTTTTCGTCGCAGCGGCAAGCTTCGTCGGCTCCGGAGCAATGATTTCTTGTTGAGCCTCAGCATGCTCCAAATGGAAAGCAACACCTGAGTAGAAGGCCAGTGAACAGAAGGCCGGTGCTGCGAAAGCGATAAACCCGTTTCGAAGTGCTCGCTGAACTCCGCTATTAGTATGCCCGATAATGCTATTCATGAAAAAACCCTACGTTGTAGTAAACCCCAAATAACAATGCTCACTCGTGAGCGTATGCTCGCTAAAACCTATCTTTCTATTCTCTTGCTGAACTTACTTAAACTGCCTTCGGCAGCAAATCTTTAAGCTCAACAAGTTTCCTTACATCACAATCAAGTCTTGGACCCAACTGCGATACTACTTTTCCGGCGAGGAGACATGCGAGTGTTCCCGCATCTTTACCTGAGAGTCCGTGGGTGATTCCGTAAAGAAATCCCCCCGCAAACATATCTCCCGCACCTGTGTCATCCACGGCCTTCACCGGGGTAACATCAAGATGCTCGCGAACACCGTTAAAGCAAATCTTCGCGCCTTTATCGCTCATCGTCATCGCCACATTGGGCACAACGTCACAAAGCGAACTAAATACCTCATCCTCGCTCTCTTTCCCGGTAAACTTCTGCGCTTCACTAAGATTCGCAAACACCAGGTCGGCCTGTTCGACTACTTCCCTGAGCGGCTCACCGAATACATCGACAATAAAGCCATCTGAAAAAGTAACCGCGATTTTCACGCCGTGTTTCTTTGCAAGTGACACTGCTTCTCGCACTGTCCCTTGACCCAATTCCGAGGAAAATAAATATCCTTCTACGTAGAGCCATTCTGACTGACTCAACATTTCTTCATTTACATCGCTCGCACCAAGCTCACTGCTCGCGCCAAGATGCGTGTTCATCGTTCTTTCAGCATCGGGCGTAATCAATATAACGCAGGTGCCTGTCGATTTGCCGCTTACGGCATTGGTGTGTAGCTCAACACCGATAGCCTTCATCTCGTCAAAGTAGAACGAACCAAAATCATCATCCCCAACAAGACAGGCATACGCGGATTGACCGCCAAGCTGACTTATCGCAATCAAAGTATTCGCAGCTGAACCGCCGCTCGCACGATTGATTTTTTGTCCGTGAAAATGCTCGATTAGTTTTTGCTGATCTGCAACTTCAACTAATTGCATTCCGCCTTTCTCAAGCGAGAACAACTCTAGATCTTTATCTGCAACTTGCAGTTGAAGATCCATGATCGCATTTCCAATTCCGTAGACGTTAAACTTTGGACTAAGCATGTAACTCCTCTAGGGTAGACTCCTCTTCCCGATTCCCCTTCTTATAAGGGGTTTCTATTCTCTGAATGTGAAAGAGCTTTATGGCACATCTCAATCGGTCTGAGCCAACGGCGCTAGGGGTCGCTCCTCACATTGAGGGTTTCCCACTGTCATCCACTTTCGTTATGGGGCGGACCTTAGCAAAGCGTTACATCTGCTGTCGAACTAGTTACACCCCTCTAATTAGTTATAAATACTACGTATTTTAAGCCGCCTACTAGTATCCAGAACGTATTAATTCTGACCGATACTCTTTACTCTATATATCGCTAGGCGAAAAAGGTAAGTTATTGAAACATTTGGGTAAATTTTTAGGCACAGAACGCTGGGTGGCCTTAGCCACTGCTCTTAAAGAG
>QIGM01000040.1 GCA_003230795.1 bacterium | reverse complement strand
CTCTGCCTTGCATTCGCTGCTCTTATCTTCCAAAAGCGCGAATTACTCTAGCTAAAGATTTCAGGCACTTAGCTAGCAAATTTCAAAAATCACTCTTCCCTAGGAGCTATTTCCGTATTAAAAGAACGTTTTCCGTGAATTACGTCATAATTCTCATGTAATACCTCTAAATCAGTCGCTCTTTCTCCCTATCCCCATTTCTACGAGTAGAAGCATCAACGACTTCTCTGTTGCAGCGATAGCTGGAACTGAGAAGTTGGAACTTTCTCTGCCACGGTTTTTTTAGGTTTAGTACAATTCCCCATTAGTTTTTAGGCAGAAGAGAAAAAGAAGAAGCGAATGCTTAGTTGCTGTAGGAGAATTTAGATTCTCAGGTGGGCATCGAGTGGCTAGCGGCCACTGGATGCCCACTTGGGCTTTTACGATTTTTTCCTTTCATGGAGGTCTACAATGGTTGCAGCAACACTTCAATTGACGAATGATGGACTAATTTTCGACTCATGGGGCAATGCCTACGTCGAAGCCGACGTCCACGACGAGCACGAAATGAGCAAGCGATTCGGTTCTCTAGATGACTTGCTTGAGTCATTTGACGAGGACGACAAGCAACCAATTCGTCGACGCTCGGACCGCACCGCTGTGCTGGTCATTGACGTTCAAGAAGAAGAGAACCTCTTCGAACGTCTGGCCGCCCAACAACGAAATAGTTGCTGGTAAATCTAACGTTTCAGGAGCACCAGACGAGCCGCACTAACCCGCAGTTCGTCTGGTCGCTCTTCTTTTTCTCAAGCCCAAGAGAAAGTCCAACTTCCTCTCATTTTCCTTTCGCATAAACTAACATAAACTGTATCAGTTCCCACTTACCCCCTTTTTTCATAACGTGCTAAAGGGGACGATCATGCTCCCCCTCATAAGTGGAAACTGGCTTTAACGCTTGACGTTTAACGCTATGCGTTATGTCATCGAAGTATGATTCATCGATCCCAAAATATCGCTGACTTAAGGATTCCTCCTGCAAATCGGCTTGAAAAGCTTCGTGGAAATAGACTGGGACAATGGAGTATTCGGATCAATGACCAGTGGCGCATCTGCTTTAACTGGAAAAATGGCTATGCATTGGATGTAGAGATTGTGGACTATCATCGTTAAGAACGAGGTCTAATATGGCAAGAAAAACTAAACTCCAACCAATTCATCCGGGCGAAGTGCTCTCCGAAGAGTTTTTGAAACCGTTTGAACTGAGTCAAAATAGGCTTGCGATTGCTCTTCGAGTTCCAGCCCGGAGGATCAATGAAATTGTTCTGGGAAAACGTGGGGTGACTGCGGATACCGCTCTACGCCTGTCTCATTTTTTTGGGAACTCTCCTGAGTTTTGGCTTGGAATCCAAATGGACTACGATCTAGATCGAATCAAGCTAGAGAAGGGAGAACAGATCGCAGAAGAAGTTCAGCCAGATGCCGAAGCAGCATAACGTTTAGGTGCGTTTAGTAGTAGGAGTGCACAATCTTTGACCTAGGGAATAAAAGGGGAACGTCCCCTTTTAGAGGCATTAACGCAAAAAAACCCGGCAGCGAAATCCAAGGATTTGCTACCGGGGTTTTCTTTTTGCTCTAAACTACAGAGCTACGTCCTAGAAGAGCGCATAACTTCCGTCATAGGCGAAATCAACGCCGAAGATAAAGTCATTATCGGTTCGCTCGATATCATTGATATCATCGTCAAAACCGAAGTTATACTGCACTCGCGGAGTTACACGAATAATTCCGAGAGACAAAGTAGAACTAACTCCAACGTTGATATGCTTCAGTCCACTCTTTTTGTTGTAGATCTTCTCCCCGTTGGTCACAAAACCAAGTAGGGCGTAAGGAGTAATGTTGAAGCCTTCTCCGAGAACGGTTCCAAGCTGTTCCTCATCAAGGAATTGGCTGAAGCCTAAAGCGTAGTACTGAGAATCAAACTCACGGTAGTCATGATAAACAGTCAGCGACGGCTGAGCGATAGTATCAAGAGCAATTCCACCGTAATATTCTGAAGTATCAGGTGCCGCAGGCCCTACATCGATTCTTTGGCCACCCTGAATGATTTCGGTAGAACCTTCACTCGGGTCGGTATACCAAATATGTCCGACACTCAAAGTAGCTATCCCAACTGGTAAATCATAGTTAATCGCTGGATCAACTTCGACAAACTTATTAGCAATCTCACCCGAGAAAGCATTTCCCATTGAGTCAAAGCCATTAATTCGAACCTGGTCATCCGCCATCGGGATGTGTGCCCAGACACTTGCGCCAATTGTTCCGTAATCCCCAAGTCCGTAGTTCACACTAACTGAAGGTTGGAAAGAGGTATCAGAATATAGCTCAATGCCTCGATAATAGTACTTGTTATAAAAAGGAAGACTTAGGGTCACCCAAAGGTTGTCCTGCTCCTCATCGGCTACATTGAATGCCGATGGTGTCTTGTCTTCTTGAGCGGATACGGGTTGAACGCCTAGGCTTAAAGCGTGTACGCCGACCGCAATTGAAAGCGTCGTCAGTAGCTTTTTCATGAGAATCTTTCTCCATTTAGCTGAATTTACTTACCATTTTGGACTCTATCTCAGCCTTAG
>QIGM01000138.1 GCA_003230795.1 bacterium | reverse complement strand
TGCTGCAGCAGGGCCAGATTTTGACAATGCTAATTTGGCACTGTCAGAGGCCGGAGAGCATTCCAGCGAGATTTTGAATAGCTCAAGGTAGCCCTCAGAGCTAAAAGTGTCTGAGCTGATAATCTTGTTCACTCTCGGGTCCATGTTTTTTCTTTTCTCTTGAAACTCGGTCCTGCTGGGCTCGTATGTTCTCGATCAACTGCTATCTATTTTTGCAAGTTTTGATTCTCGTGAAGCAATAAGAACGTCCTGTGACATCTCAAGACCTGGAATACTTGACACCTGACCAGTTCGAAGCCGAACATGCTCCGGTATACGTTGCAGTATTGTAGCTAACAACATTTCCGAAAGAGCCGTCTTGACCTAAATAGAAATCATCAAAAGCAGAACCCGATGGTCAGGCCAATAACAAGTGCAGAAATTGCGCCAACAATAATCAAAGTCCAATTTTGCTGGACGAGGATCTCCGGGGCGGGAGCTGAAGCAGCGGATTTGGCGTTGGGTTTTTTCTTCCTCGCTTCTGCTTCTTCTTGTCGCTCCATAGATTTCTTCGTCGCATTCACAGCATCTTGCCAACGTCGCCTCTGCTCTCTCTCTGCCTCTTCTCCTTTCTTGTGTGCCATTCCGGCACAGGACCAGACATTATCAAGATAAAGCTGGACTTTTGCCGCACGCGATGGCGCGAGTTTCGCCTTCTCACATACTTCAGGAGCCGTTAATGGTGCCTCCAGGCTGCCGTCCAAGAAGTATGCCCTTCGAATGGCAAGTGCTTCCTTTTTTGTAAATCCGCTCTTGGGCTTGTCCACTTTCTTTCTCTTCTTTTTTTTGCGAGCCAGCCTGGCCGGAACTTCATCTATATCCCTAAGCGAAGCTTTTGCACTTGCAACTTGCTTCTTTGGTGTTCGATTGAGTGTCTCGAGTAATACGTTTGGCGACTCGATCGTTGCCGGATCGGAAAACGCCTTACTCAGGGCTTCTTTTTCATCGGCATCAAGTCCTTCGAGGTGTGGTATCTGAGAGTTGCTATTCTCAGCTCCGTTAGGAGATTCAAAGGGATGCCGTCCTAGTCGTAGTTCTGCCCAGATGACTGCTAATGCATAAGTGTCGACTTCGGGCTTGGGGCTACCATCGTGACCGGGGGGTGCGTAGCCCTTGGTGTAGAATTTCGTACGATTCGTGACTCGGTCGGTTGAGGTCTCTTGAAAACAGGCACCGCCTAAATCGCAGATTTTCACAAAGTGGCCATCAAAGATTAGCAAATTCTCTGGTTTGATATCGCAGTGGGCTCCGTGGACACGGTGGAAATACTCGATCCCATGAGCCACCCCCAAAAGAAGTTGGTAGCAATCACCGCGAGAAAGCACTCCCTTGCCTTGGGCCTGTTGACGGACCATGAAGTCGCGAAGCGTCTCTTCTCCTCGCTGCAAGACGAGATAGCTAAAACCTTCGTGGTCGAAATCTTGAAGCAGACTCACAATATACGGTGAACCAGCCGTCTTGACGGCTGCGTCGATCTCTCGCTTGGCTCGCCGTTTGTCGTCGTAGACCTTAACGGCAACATCCATCCCCGAAGCATTCTTAGCGCCAAAAACCTTGCCTTGCGCGCCGTCGCCAATCGGATAGACGTACGTATAGCCACGGTCTTCGAGAATACGCTGAAAGTAAGGATAGTCGCTCAAAAGTTGGCTTGCTCAGGATGGGGTGTTTTCAAAAAGCCACAATGGTTACCTGCTGGAAATAGAGCAATTCGCTCTTAGCCATTCCGCCAGAGTCAGTCTTATCTTATGAGACGTATCGCAGGCCAACACGCAAGTGTTAAACGCTCGAAGGCCTGCCAGAAATTTTTGTTCCTATTTAGATAAGTAGCCTGCATTCATCAGATCATCGCCATGTTCTTTGAGTAACTTCTGGACGCGCAGAAGGTGCTGCTGTTGATTTTCTGAAAGGCGAGTAAAGTCGACCAAATGGTTCCAGTTGTAACCTGCTTGCACGATCTCCCACTGACCGCGATCGTTGCCAGGGTGTGCGAGAAGGTAAATTAATCGGCCACGAGCATCATTGGTGTCGTCGAGAATTCCAGCCGTTTGAATTGCAGAATAAGATAGTGGCCTTTTCTTGTCATTGAATCTGCTCCACTTAGCCATGCCAAATCTTGTGGGCCATTTGCTCCAGCCGGGCTGGGTTAATGGCCGAAATAAAGGGGCATCTGAATCGCTTAACACGAACGGCTTGATGGCCTTATTGTCCTGCTCAGCCTCTAAACGTTTGGCTGTTTCGCGATCTTGCTTGGCGAGCTCTTCATGCCCAAGTAGCTCATGGGCTTTTGCTCGGTTCCTGTACGCTTGTGCGAATTCTGGATTGATCTTCAGGGCTTGATCATAATCTTCAATTGCCTTGTCGTGTTCCTCTTTTCGTGCCCAGGCAATACCTCGCTGATAGTGCGCTTGTTCATGTTCAGAATTCAGTTTTATTACCTGAGAAAAATCCTCGATTGCCCTGTCGTACTCTTCTTTATCTTTATATATATCACCGCGATACAAATAAGCCTGCCAGAAATTCGGATCAAGTTCTATCGCCCGAGTGTAATCCTTGATCGCCTTGTCAAATTCTACT
>QIGM01000213.1 GCA_003230795.1 bacterium | reverse complement strand
AAAAACAACCCTAAAAGCCGAAATCAACGAAGACGCCTGGGCCACCCTAAACAGCGACACCTCGCGCCCGTTCGAGAAGCCAAAATCTGGTAGAATCGCCGTGAAGGTTATTAACCACCTCGGCGACGAGGTGATGAAAGTGTTTCGGGTGGAGTAGAAATAGAATCAACGGCCATGAGGTCATATAGGAGATAGAAGATATGAAACTATTAAGCATTCACGTGACGGACTTTAAGTCTGTTCGCGACTCGAACAAAGTAATGATTGGTGACGTTACGTGTCTTGTCGGAAAAAATGAATCCGGCAAGACGGCGCTACTTGAGGCAATTTATCGTCTGAATCCAATTATCGAGAGCGATGGCGTTTTTGATGTGACGGATGACTATCCGCGAGCCGATGTCGAAGATTATCAGCAAAGCGTTGAGGATGGCACTAAACAGATCGCAACGGCGATCACCGCAGATTATGAGCTGTCGGACGAGATCATTGCCAGCATCGAGGAATCATATGGGCTTGGTGTTCTGACATCGAAGGTGTTCAGCTTGTCGCGAGGCTATGACACAGGCCGAACTGTATCTGTTGGCGTTGATGAATCTACAGCGGTCAAAGCTATGATTGCAAGACACTCACTGCCTGAAAGCGTTTCGAATGAGGCCCAGGAAAAGACTACTTTGCATGAACTGAAAACATATCTTGAAGGGCAGGCGAGCCAACAAGCTGCTGCTGTCACAACAGCCACAGACAAGGCTAATCAACTCACCGATGAGGCAGCTAAGGCAAAAGCCTTATTGGAGGCGCAGGCTTTGAACGAATCCTCGGAAGCAAAGTCGCTGCGTGATGACCTAGCAACGATCGAGGAAAATAAGGGCATATCACTTCACTTGTGGGTTGAGTACATCAAACCTCATGTGCCGAAGTTTCTCTATTTCGACGACTATTACCAGATGGAGGGGCATGTAAACATTGAGAAGTTAAAGGAACGTGTTGCTTCTAATGCATTGAAAGCATCGGATCGTCCGATGCTTGGGCTTATCGACCTGGCCCGACTTGATCTCGATCAACTGCTGAATCCCAACCGTACCGAAGCGCTAGTGAACAAACTTGAGGGTGCGTCCAATCACCTTTCAAAACAAGTCCTAAAGTACTGGTCTCAGAATAAACATTTGCAGGTAAAGTTTGACGTTCGTCCAGCACAAGTCGGTGATCCAGAAGGAATGCGTGAAGGAACCAACCTGTGGGGGCGTGTGCACGACTCGGTCCATTTAGTCAGCACCCAACTTGGAACTCGGTCAAAAGGATTCGTATGGTTCTTTTCATTCTTAGCATGGTTTTCTCAACAGAAAAAGCAAGACCAGCCGTTAATTCTCCTTCTCGATGAACCTGGGCTTTTTTTGCACGCCAAGGCTCAGGGTGACCTGCTTCGATACATTGAGGAGGAACTGAAGCCACACCATCAGGTGATCTACTCAACTCACTCACCGTTCATGGTGGATGCCCATCATTTTGATCGAGTGCGAATAGTCGAAGACAAGAGTATGGAGGCCGATGACGAGCTTCCAGAAGACAAGCAAGGGACAAAAGTGCTTACTGAGATTCTGGAGGCAAGCGAGGATTCCCTTTTTCCTCTTCAGGGTGCTTTGGGTTACGACATTGCTCAGACGTTGTTTGTCGGGCCAAACTGCCTGATTGTTGAGGGCGTGTCAGATCTGTTGTATCTGAGTGCGATCTCGGCTGTGTTAGAGAAAGCCGACCGACAACGATTGTCTCCTAAATGGACGATTACGCCAGTGGGCGGAGCAGACAAAGTACCAGCTTTCTGCTCGCTGCTCGGCTCACAAAAAGGAATAACACTGGCTACGCTAATCGATTTTCAGAATAAGGACACCCAGAAGATTGAGAATCTTTACAAAAAGAAGCTGCTCAAGAAGAAAAATGTAATAACTTTTGCTGCTTTTGTAGAGGGCGATGAAGCCGACATTGAAGACATGTTCGACACCGAGTTTTATCTGAAACTCGTTAATGCCGAGTTTGCTGGTGAGATGAATAAGTCAGTAGAAAATTCTGATATTTCGTCATCTGCCGACCGAATTATTGTTCGCCTTGAAGAGTATTTCAAGTCAAACTCGCTCAAAAAAGGCGGGTATGGTCACTACCGCCCGGCGCGTTATTTCGTAGAGCATCTTGGTGAGCTGGAAACAGAGTTGTCGGAAGCTACGCTAAAGAGGTTCGAGGATGCTTTCAAAGTGTTGAACTCATTATTAAGAAAATAGTGTTGGGAAAACTGTTCTAGAACTACATCGTGAGCGTTATGGAATTCCGAATCGCCGACACGTTCACCGATAGCCTCGCCAAACTCACGGGCGACGAGCAGAAGTCGGTCAAGACAACGGCTTTCGACTTGCAATTGAACCCAGCCAATCCGGGGATGCAGTTCCACAAGCTCGACCGAGCCAGAGATAAGAATTTCTGGTCCGTCCGTGTAAGCCGTAACATCCGGCTGATCGTTCACAAGACCGATGGCAGTTTACTGCTCTGCTACGTGGGCCATCACGACGCTGCCTACGAATGGGCCGAACATCGCAAGTTGGAGACACATCCGAAAACCAGGGCAGCCT
>QIGM01000391.1 GCA_003230795.1 bacterium | reverse complement strand
ACGAGACCCATATTCTTTTAAATTCGATTCGTTCGGCAGTTGTCTCTTTTGCTGGGGGCGCTCCTCCGGCTGTTGCTCTTGAGTTTGCTCGAAAGTCTATTGAACAAGACATGCGACCGAGTGCCGAAGAGATGGAAGAAATCAATCAAATGGTGCGGAAAGGTTAAGGGAGGGGTGAAGGATGCCTGAAGGCCCTGACGGAAAAACCATAATCATTGTTAAAAAGGTCGACGGACATGGCGGGCACCATGGTGGTGCCTGGAAGGTTGCCTATGCCGATTTTGTGACGGCAATGATGGCGCTTTTTATGGTACTCTGGCTTGTGAACTCTGCGGCTGAGCCAACGCGGCAAAGAATCGCTTCATACTTTAAAAAGCCAGGGGTGTTTCAGAAGGGGTCCGGTACGCCGTTAGAGATTGGTGGCGGCGGAATCCTTGGCGATGCGTTTGCACCGCCTGCGAGCGAAAATTCACAGATATTGGCTACCAAGCGAATTTATGAGGTTGATGCAAAGAGCGGAAAGGTTCGCGAGTACTTTGATCCCGCCGAGGGAGATGGAGAGCTCGGCTCAAACAAGGGCGCCGCAGATGCAGCGGCTGCTATAGCAAAGCTGGAGCAAGAGCAGCTAGAGCTAGCAGAGCTTGCGGAGCAGATTCGCGAAGCACTTTCTGGCGGAGGCGGAGGCACTGAAGACTCGGCTCTTCTTGGTGATGTCGATATTAGAGTAGATCAGCGAGGACTGCTCATTGAAATCATGGATACAGAAAACACTTCCATGTTTCAGTCTGGAAGTTCGCGAATTCTGCCTTCGGCACAAACCCAGCTAAACAAAATCGCGCTCGTTCTTTCTCAGCTTCCAAATCCCATTGATATCGAAGGCCATACTGACAGCATTCCGTTTCGCGGGGCGACGGCCTCGAGGTATGATAACTGGAATCTTTCAAGTGACCGAGCAAACGCTGCTCGGAGAATTCTACAAGATTCAGCAGTAAAGCCGGAGCAGATTGCCAGAATCGTCGGTTACGCCGATCAGCGTCCCAAGCTTGTAAACGACTCTCGCAATCCAGCGAATCGGCGGATAACTATCTCGATGAGATTTACGCAGCAGGCACAAGCCGCACTCAAAGGTAGGAAGGCCATTGAGACTCGACCAAAGAAAATCCGTCTCGAAGAGAGAAAGCCCCCGAAGGCTGCAACTCTAAACGATGTTGAGAAGGGTACTAAAGTTGAACCTGTAGCTTCACCGAAAATTGCTGGGATCGAGTCTACTAAAGAAGGCTCTCTCAGAGTTGAGGTAGGGACAACGATTCCAGAAGGTGCAGCCGTCGCACGACCGGATGAGGTACCTTCTCGCCCTGCGACTGTAGATAAGGATAAGATTTTCGGACGAGAAAACTCCTTTTTCGACTAATGCGGAAGTGTAATTATTCACGTATACTTTTTCTTCTACAAGTTCCCATTGTAATTCTCTTCGGAGAGACGACGTTCTATTTGGTGAGGTGTCCTGGAGGGGCGCAGAAATGAGATTTCAAATAAGGCGATTTCAAATAAGGGGGGAGTTTTTGTTAGTCCTTGGCTTCTTTCTTTTCGCTTGGGGATGCGGCGGTGGGGGTTCGCAAGGTGCGCCTGTGGGACCTGCGAGAGTATCGATTGATGTGAGTCCTTCCGTGATCGATAGTGGTGATAGAACTGAGGTTCAGATTATAATTTCTGACTTCGGCGAAGATGGGCTTGCGATAAAGATACGATATCCGGTTGCTCTTTCCTACGTGGTTGAGAGCGCACTGTACGAACTTGATGGTGAGTTTTTCGATACCGGTCCAGATGAAAACGAAACAGACTCAACGAATAATTATTTGGTGTTCTATCTCGACCCCGATGACTTTGTTGGGGACCTTGACGAAGATGTTTCTTCTCTGGCTCTGCTCCTAGAGCTTGAAGGTGTAAGCAGCGTTCAGGATGCGGTTGTCGCAGTGGATCTCGATATCGATAATCCAGACGTGTCTAACTCCACTGAGTTTTCCGTCACAGACCCACGCTTCGATGCTCAGGAGCAAGATGACATTCGGGTGGGGGATTTTACTAATGCAAGCTCGTCTTCGAGCTCTGGCGCAGCCTAGCGTTTACCTCTGCTAATTTTTAGCAGAGGCTGCTCATCGCTTACTTCGTCGCCAACGCTGACGTAGAGCTCAGACACAGTGCCTGCAACCGCTGCAAAGATGCCGTTTTGCATTTTCATCGCTTCGATTTGCAGCAGGGCTTGTCCGCTTTCAACAGCGTCGCCTTGAGCAGCACTTAGTTCAGTGACAACGCCCGGCATGGGGGCGCTGACAATGATGCTTCCGTCCTCTTCTAGCGCTACGTGTGTGAGCTTCTTGCCAGCCTTGCTTGCTGGAGCGCTGGTGGCTTCTGAGCTGGGGGTCTGCTCGGCAAAGCTTACTTCGTACTCGCGGGAATCAATGGCAAATCGAACTTCACCTCGGGATTGCGCCAAGACTTCAACTTCGAAAATTTCGCCGTTTACGAGAATTTTCATTTACTCTTCTAGCTTCCGTAAGGGGGACTGTTTTTCAACAGGCCCAAGGGAGTAACCTCGTCGAAAGAGTCCTCGAAAGCA
>QIGM01000156.1 GCA_003230795.1 bacterium | reverse complement strand
GAGCCCAGTTGGCAAGAGTATTGGAAATACTGCAACGCGTTCTTCTCTGCTGTAACTGGATCCAGTATGGCCTCGTTTCGATTGCCGAGTTACGAGAAAATGAGTTCCGCCACACTTATTTTGGACTCTACTTCCTCTGGAGCAGCAAGCAACATCGCACTACTTTACGAAGAAGTGCTTCGAGGAAGACGCGCGCCCGGACTGCTCCCTAAATTTTGCAGCATCAAGCCGCCGCAACGCTCTTTTTTCTCAGACACTCCTCGCAACACTCTAAAAGGCGCCCTAAAACACTTAGGTCAGCTTGAATTTGCCTTTGCCCTTTCTCCCTCTTAACGAAACGCGCTTCATCGATTTTTACTGCTGCCTAAAAATGACTTTCTCGTGGTCACGGGCCCACCTGGAACGGGAAAGACTACGCTGATTCAAAGTGTTGTCGCTTCCTCCTGGGTTTCTGCAGCACTTTCTGGAGCAAAGAAGCCTCCCGTCATCCTCGCCTGCGCCGCCACTAATCAAGCGGTCACAAATATTATTGAGTCCTTCGGTAAGGCTGAAACTAAACCTGGGCCTCTGGAAGGCCGCTGGCTTCCAGAAATCAGCAGCTATGGTACTTTTTGTTGTTCTAGCTACCGAAAAGATGACATTGAAAATTTTCAAACCGAAGTAACTCATGGTCCAGGATTCTCCTCAGAGAAAGAGACTCTTTCCTATATTGCCAGGGCGGAAAAAGAGTTCCTTCTTAGATTCGCTGAATATTCCGGCTCGCGCGCGAACGTAAGAAAAGCCATCCGAGTGCTACGTTCAGATCTAAAAAAGGAAATATCCTCGGCTAAACGTATTCTGTTTCCTGTCTCAGAAGGCTCCATACTTCAGAAAGCATTGAGCTTGCTCATGCTATCAAGTCCCTTAAATGACGAGCAGATTCAGAAAAGCCTAGATCGTCTAGACAAAGGCAGCCGACACACGGCGTTTCAACTCAGTACGCATTACTGGGAAGCCCGCTGGCTACTTGAGGCTAGTGCGGCATTAAGTAAACGAGGGCTAGACGAAAAAGATTCTCGCCTAGAAACATCGAAAGATGATTGGGCCAGAAGAGCAATGCTCACTCCAGCGTTTGTATCCACATTCGGAATGGCTCCTCGATTTTTTGCTTACGACCACTCCGATCGCTCAACCACGGTTGACCTCCTTATTATCGACGAAGCCGGACAAGCGGCACCAGAGAACGGAATGATATGTTTCTCTTTGTGCGATAAAGCCTTAGTTGTTGGTGACTCTATGCAGCTAGAACCTGTTTGGAATGTGCCAGAACATATCGATCATTTGAGCCTTAGACGCTTTGGACTCCTCAAAGGAAAAGGTGCAGGAAACCTCAAAGAGATACGAAAGAGTGGAATCCAATGTTCCTCTGGAAGTGTGATGCAGCGCGCAATCGCAAGTTGCAAATGGGAAAGTCACAGCAAGATAGGCTCTTCACATGTCGGCACATTTCTCTCGGAGCACCGGCGATGCGTACCTCCCTTAGTTGCCTTTTGTAACGAGATCGCCTATCGGGGCCGATTGCAACCGAAACGCTCCGGACTGAAAGACCGCGTCCTTCCTTGTTATGCCTGGGGCTTCATTTCTGGCATGGCTGAACGTTCTGGAACGAGCTGGATGAACGAAGACGAAGCAGTGAGTATTCGAGATTGGTTAGTACGCCGCGAAGAGTCTCTAACTAAATTCTATGATGGTAGATCCTTAAACGAAACTCTCGCTGTCATCACTCCGTTTGCAGCTCAAAAACGCGAACTAGAAAAAGTCCTACGCCCGAACTGGCCCGATATGACAATAGGTACCGTCAACTCGCTCCAGGGGGCAGAAAGAGAAGTCATTGTTTTCTCTCCTACCTACGACAGTAGTTATGATCGCCCATATTTCTTTGATCGCTCAATTCACATGCTCAACGTTGCTGTTTCTAGAGCAAAAGATAGCTTTGTCGTCATTGGCGATACTCGAATATTCGCGCCTGGCAGTAAACCTTCAGGAGTGCTTTCAAAGTACCTTTTAGCCCGAGAAGTCCATGAACTAAAAGACATTCCACCAATCGAAAGAAAAACGCTTCAAAAACAGAAAATAAAGCGCGTCGCAACTCTGGAAGATCATCGGTCTACGCTTCGCGCCTGCCTAAGGGAAGCCGAGGAACGAGTGTTTATAGCCTCCGCTCAGATTTCCATTTGGGCACTTGACGCAGATCAGTTGTTGCCGCTTTTCTTGGAAACTATCGCACGAGGAGTCGAACTTCGTATTTTCACTGACAACGCGCTAGACATCGATGATAACACCGGAAACCTAAAAGAGCCCGCACAGAAAGGTCACGACTTGCTCAATGAGAATGGCGTCGAGCTTATCATATGCGAGCGAGTTCACAATAAGGGCATTATCGTCGACAGCACTACGCTTATCGAAGGCTCCTTCAATTGGCTTTCCGCTGTGCGAACCGCTGGCAGTATTCACCAGCGCTACGAGGCCAGTCTAATGTATTCTGGATATGGAGATGATATTGAGGAAGCTATTGAAGAGTTTATTCTAGATTTGGAACAACGTGCAGAAAGGCACCAAGCATCGCTTACTTAAGTAAG
>QIGM01000037.1 GCA_003230795.1 bacterium | reverse complement strand
GTAGAGGAGATCAAACCCCTCACTATTTCCTCGCCGGGCTTGGATACATTGGACCTTGCTTTCGTTGAAATCGAAATCAACATGGGAGTTCAGTTCTTCAGGTAACTGCCCGCATCCTAAAGAGGTCACTATCTCTCCGGCTTTCGGTCCATGGAGGCTGAAGAGTTTGTGCTCGCTTAATTCAGTAACGCTCAATTGGTCGGCTACTTTAAATTGCAGCAACGCTCGGAGGAACTCTTCAGAGGCATTCTCTTCTGCGCCTTTATCCGCGATGATTGTGAGAGCATTGTCTGCTTTTTTTAGAATAAGAAACTGACCCTGAATCTTACCCTGGGGACTTAATACTAGGGAGCTTGCTCCTGCAGCGAGGGAAAGGGATTTTACGTCCTGGGTAATGCGGCCTTGCAGGTAGCGCTCTAAGTCAGGGCCTTCTGCGGAATACAGCAAAACATCGGAGCGAAGAAAGAGTGCAGCACTTGTGTGAGCAGCCTCAAAGAGCTCTCCTGCTGTCGTAACATTCGACATGAACTTCTCCGGTGTCTAACTAATGATGTGGAAAATGCGATCAAGGGGGGAGGGCCAGTTCCAATAAATAATAAAGGCTCTTCCTTTAATTCTTGGAATTTCTAGGAAGGGGTCGTCCCAATAGCGAGAATCTTTCGATTGATCGCGATTGTCGCCTAGGAGGAGCACTCGGCCTTCTGGAACTTTGATAGGGCCAAAATTCATATGCCCGCCCCGTACCCAGATTGCGTAGTCGGAGTCATGGTCATAAAGTTCGTCGTTTATGAAAATTTGAGTTCCACGAACTTCAATTTTATCTCCGGGAAGACCCATGACGCGCTTAATAATATTCGTCTCGGCTTCGTCAATCTCTAGAGACTCTGGGTCGTCGGGGAGTGTGAAAACAACAACATCGCCACGCTTTGGCACGCGAAAGTCAAAAGCGGTGGTCAGCTTAAAGGGAAGTCGAACACCGTAGCTGAGTTTGTTTACCAGGATATGATCGCCAATCTGCAGCGTTGGTTCCATTGAGGACGAGGGAATCTTGAACGCTTCAACCACTGAAGCACGAAGCATGAATGCAATGCCGAAGAAGATTACTAGGCTCTTAAATAAGCTGAATAGCTCGGCCCACTGAGAACTCGTAGCAGCCTTCGTTGCTTCTTTTTGTTTTTGTTCTAGATCCAAAGACGTTGTTTCCTCTTCTTGCAGTCCTATTGGCACCAGCATTGGCTAGTATCGGGCCGCTGGGCACCCGAGCATATGAACTATAAGTTGTTTAGAATAGCTTAGATACGGATTTATCGGAATGCGTCGGGAACTAATTTAATCGACTGAATTACGCATTGAATGCCTGCGGTTTTCCGAAGATGACTTTATGACACTCAACCTCGACCTGAGGCTCTAGCGAAAGCACTCGCGAAATAAAAATCCCAGTTTCAAACGCTTTGCCCTTAAGAACGTCGATACGAGCTTGGTCGTTTACGTTCATGCGAGCGGTGATATTGTGATTAATCTTTGCGACGACGTCTCCTGGCTCGTCACATTTGAACTCTGTGATCATGCCAAATATTGGGTAGGTGTTTCCAACCTCTACTTCACCTCGAGTTACTTCTAGGCCAAGCTCCTCGAATAGATTTTTACTCTCTGACTCAACGTCGGACATGATACTGCTCCCTGCCGTTCAAACTGCCTGCCTTTCAAATTGATTTACCGCGAACCATTTCGAGCTATACGCAACGATCTCTATTGCTGTTTTCGTCTCGAGAAGATTCTGAGTTCTCCTAGCGTGCCGAAGCACTCTACCTCTGTTATGTCCAAAAAATCTAGATCGAGCACCGAAGGGGCAAGGAATGAAAGCATAAGCTGCTGAGACTGCTTATTATATTTATTCAGATTGTGAGCTGAAAAGCAGGGATCTGAACAGATTCGTACCGATTAGGATATATCTCAGGTAAGGGAAGCGAGATGAGAGCGTCTAGACGTCTGTAGAAGAGAGCTGAAATGCGTCGTTTGCGATGCCTCGTGCGGAGAAGTCGGCAGACCAAAATTCTTCAAACGACGAATATCCCACCAAAGTCGCTCCTTCAGAAAGAGCAGGTGAGTTCATGTCGTGAGGAATGAAAAGTTCAAGAACCGTTTCGGGGCTTCGCCGTGTTGTCGAAAAAGGTGTTTTGATAAGAGCAATCGTTCCCTTGCGAAGAAGTACACGATGTCTTGGCGCGATCTTTAATTGAACTGCGTAGCCACCTAACTTTTCGTTAAGGCCAGAAGTGGCCCCAGAAGTGGTCCCAGTCGAAGGTAATGTGTCGGTAGCGATAGGAGCTATTGCACTCACATTCCCAATCAATTCGCCTTCAGCGATTACAGGCGAACCAATTTTAATCGTTTTGATATCCCCCGTTTTGATATCCTGGAACTCCACGCTAAGTTGCGCCGGCCCATCCGTTAGGTGAGCCCCTTTTACAAGGTGAGAACTGTGGTGCCAGATATTCAAGGCGATTCCGATCATTATTCCAAAGTCCTACAAATTAACACTCGGATTGAATACGACAATTTATCAAAGAATAAAACACCCAGCCAGAAAGTATTTTAATATAGCGTAGGAGGAAACATTGACCTTAGTTTAGGCGATTAGCTTGATGTTGGAGATGCTTTGTGAAGGGCGTGTGGTTTACTTAAGTAAAATAGTAGAAAATAGAATGGCCTCTACCGTACCTTCGGTCGCCGAGACGGGGACAGTTCCGGTTCGCACCACAGAATACCGCGACATAGACGATATCCACTGGCGTGTTCTCGCAGTGGCTTCAACCGTTGAAGCGAGAAGGTTGCTTCCCTTATCCCGCGCTATTCAGCTCGACGTCTTGCCTTTGCGGCTACTTCGGCAGGGTGAATCCTCAAGGCTACTAATAGCGGTT
>QIGM01000116.1 GCA_003230795.1 bacterium | reverse complement strand
TTACCGATGCCCTGTTCAGCCGGCAGCACTTCTAGTGTAGCTGCGCCGCAGGCCAAGGCTTCAAGAGCAACAGGGCTGAGAGGCCCAAGTCCGGTGCAGTCGAGTACTAATTGGTGACGAGAGAACAGCATCGCTGCTTCATCTTCATCTGCGTTGGCAAATCCAAGACGCATTGATTCAGCAATATCGAGCGCAGAGAAACCCTGCAAATCTCCACCAAGCAAGCGCAATTCCACCGCAGGAACTCTTTCCTTCAACGCCTCAATCAGTGGGGTGACGCGCACCAATGAAGGGTAGGTTTCTCCGATAACGAGTAGAACGCTATCTGGAAGGCGATCAAGCGGGAGAGCTCGAAAACTCTCTGCATCAGCAGGACAGGCAACTACTGGCATGCCTTCCAATATTGCATTATGCGAAGTCGCCCGCTCTGCAAGCCATGAACTCGTTGTAAACTGTGCGAATTCAGCCTGCAGCGCCCATCTGGCAGTGTCATAGTCGTCAAAACGATTCTCTAGAAACGCCTCAGCGCTTAACTCCTGCAAATACGAAAATACTCTACAATCGCAGACGTATCTCGCCGCGGAAGCAGTGCGCACGGTCGACCATGAGGTAGAAATAATCGTCTTCGAATCCCGGGTGTCTGTAGAAGCAAAAACACGGCCCTCGAATAAGGCACTTAGCGGTTGGACAGAGAAGCCACCGAAATATGGTTGCTCCACATCCTCACTATCAACAACGATGGAAACCTTAGCGTGCGCTTGTACTGCTTTGACTAAACTAAGAAGCTGACGTCTTTCAGATGAATTCGGACCATTCTTCCCGCAATTCTCATCAATGAGAAATACAACTCGGTGCTCTCCGGAAGCTTTCGCGAGCGGTGTAGATTCTAGCTGAGAGTCGAGCACAAACTGCATCTGGAGTAGCTCGTCTTCACCGTACTGGTAGGATGCTCCTCGAGCAGCGCAAATAGCTTGGCGAAGATCACTGAAGTAGGAGTAACCGTTCTCACTTGGTGGTAGACAAAGTCCGAACTTTGCGCCGCCAAAACGCTCATTCTCTAAAGCCTCGAGAAAAGCTCGGGAGCATATCCAAGCGGGCGAAAGCTTCGAGACACTAAAGAGTGCCGGAATATCACCTCCATGAATCGACGTGCAACTTCGGTACTCGGATAAATCGACGCCACTTGGTGCGTGAAGCATTCCTTCACCACCGAAAACTGCCGGTGTAAGCACCGATGCTTCGGGTAATGCCAGAAAATCTCTTACGAGGCACTCAAAGTCGACATACTCAAGAACGACACTCTCATCGGCGTAAAATATCAGCGTACCCGCGGCCGCTCCGCCGCACTCTCTCCAGGAACAGAGCTTCTCCGACGTGCAAATGGCCGGTTTTAGCTTTTTTAAACCAGTTCTAGCCTCGAACAACTTCCTAATAGCAGGAACATCGTTTTCACTATCAGCAATAATCGTAAGACCGCCGAGAGGTACGTTACTTGAGAGCAAGTTCCCAGCAGCGGTCTCCAGTACGCTCAAGTTTCGATCAAGCGCTGAAATATTTCCATGCGAAGCGAATACTGCATGAATCTCGCTCTTCTCAGCACCTGAGAGCAGACGCTTTGTTGTCTCTATTACTGTTCGCGCTTGAGAGCACTGAGCAGAAAAATGATCTGCGAGCACAGCGAGTGCCTTTGGGTCGCTGGTAATCGCTTCGCTCTCGCTCCACGACCAAGCGCGAATCTTTTCCTCTCCAGCCCGCAAATACAGCTCTAAATCACCGCTCCGAAGTCGCGGTAAAAGAGAAGGTGGAAACACAAACTCAAATCCGGAGAGCAGGCTCTCAGGAATTTGCGGAAAACTTGAAAACACATCATGACGAGCGAGAGAACAGGATTGAAAGCTAAATACTTTTCCCCTCACCTGGAGCTCTGCAACAACGTCATGCCCCGGACTAAAGGCCCAGCCTTGTAGTCGGGTTTGATCAGTTGCCCCTGGATCAGCTACCGGTTGAAGGTCTAGAAAAAAAGTAATCGCGGACGAGGGGCTGCTCACTGATTCTTCTTCAGCCTCGCTCTCAACGGAGGCACCCTGCTTCGAGGTGAAAATTCCCATTACACGATCTCTCCCTGAACGCTTACTTAAAATAAACTCGAGCGCTAAAAAGTTAAAAATTACAACGGCTTAACTATGCAAGCGGCACGGCAAGCGTTCAAAAAATTTGGCATGCAGCACTGAGAAAAGCAAGCTCAAGCCGAGAGCGAAATACGCACTTCCGTTGGGCTTTATCAAAGCTTTGAGTTGATAAGTCGTGGTCACTAGGAGATTGTGAACTCCTCTTTAGAAACACGAGCGATTTAGCTTCAAGGAATTAGAGTTGGCAGTGCAAATCTTTGTATTAGGAATGCACCGTTCAGGCACCTCGGCGGTCACCCGCCTTATTTCCCTAATGGGAGTAACGCTTGGCAGCCCAGAAGCCGGAATTGGGGCCAATGCAGAGAATCCCAAAGGTTTTTGGGAGCGACGAGATGTCATAGACCTAAACGAGGCCCTTCTCGCTGAATGCGGCTCTAGCTGGCATTCACCACTTTCGTTTTCTCTTGAATCGATAGCCTCAGTAAAACTTGCAGCGCTT
>QIGM01000307.1 GCA_003230795.1 bacterium | reverse complement strand
TTAATAAAGAAAATCGGAATGCTGGCAAAGCAACTTCCCTACCGAATCCGTGCGTTCGATCGTCCACAATCTCTCCGCTTGAGAGATGCGCCGAAGTAAAACGTATACTTTGATCTTTTAACCCTGCGTCGTTTCGCAGTTTTGTATTTACAACGTAAAGCTCGGAAGGAGAGAGTTGTAGTTTATCAATACGACATCCCATCAATTGTCTAGCGCCGCGAACTTCCGCGGACTGGAAGAACGCCCGATTTGGATCAATAGTAACGCCAGTAACACCTTTAACGAATAGCTGGAGTTCAGCTTGCTTGTCCCCGCCTCTAAAATCTTCAAATGCGGAAGCATCTGGTGTAACCAACCACAAGGAATTGCCTTTCTTATAAAGTCTAACGCCAGTATCTGCGTGCGTCGCGATTAGTCCTTGCGCTCGTTCGTAGTCAAAGAAGCCGTTTAATTTTTCGAGTCCGCTCAGCATTTTATCAAGCGCAGCGGTGAATTCTTCACTTTGTCCGCTATTCAGCGCTGTCGTAAGAGCTTCATGCCCTTGCTGAAGGACTTCATCCCAACGACCAAAGCTAGAATCACGAAGTAGATCACTGCTATTGTTTGCACGAGCAATTAGCTCTTCAACTCTCTTCAACTTGGTAAAGGTAGGCTCGGCACCCTCCTTACCCACAATGGCTACAAGACTACTGTGCTTCACAAGAGTCTCAAGAGTGTCCCTTAATGGAGCATTTAAGTCGTCGAGAGAATTCTGTTCGGATGTCTGCTGCGCATTGCGTGCAGAAGCGGAAGAGGTATCTGTGGTAACAGTTGCCATAATAACCTAAGTGCTAGAAAAACCGCGACTTGATGCGACTTGCTATACATCGCTGCGTATCAATGGGGTTGTGCAGGAAGTGTGAAACTATATGACCAATAAAGAATTGCTTGATTTTTCTAGAGCATTTGCAGACACTTAACCGAAAACCGTTAGGTGACAAGCTGGGGGATTTTCTTCAAGGCAGCGCTTCGCAGCAAAAAACTGAAATCTTGGTGCCGTCTGTTATTGATTCGCTCTCTTCCTCTTAGGTTGGCTTAGTGGAAAGTGATCAAGTTTCTTCCTCACTTTTTCAAGTAGCTCAGGCGGACTAAAAGGTTTCGCGATGAAGTCTAAGGTCATTCCCTTTCCACTAACATCTCCCTCCGAAACACATCCAGACATAAGCATTATCGGCAAATTCGGAAAGTCTTGTCTCATCGCTTCCAGTAAGCCAATGCCATCGAGATTAGGCATACTCACATCAGATAGAACGAGATTTATATCGTCTGCTTCTCGTTTCAAGCAGCCCAACGCTTCTAGACCATCGCCAGCTTCGGCGACTCGGTAGCCGGCTTCTTGAAAAATTTCAACCAAGAGTAGACGTACTTCTTTTTCATCTTCTACGATTAGAATCGTCTCTCGGCCACTCGCCGAAAAAGGTAAGGGTGAACTTTCGAGTTCCACTTCTGTTATTTCGGTGACAGGAAGATAGACACTAATAGTTGTTCCTTTACCAACCTCCGAATCAACAAACACTCCGCCAGCATGATTGCGCGCTATGCCATAAACCGTAGACAAACCAAGTCCAGTGCCGTGCGATTTAGTCGTGAAAAACGGCTCAAAAAGATGCTCCATGACGTCAGCAGGAATGCCAGACCCAGTATCTTTAAGTCTTAGTACAACATATTCGCCTTGAGAAACGCCGCCAATCCGAGTCGCTAAGCTTTTGTTTACATATTGAGGACTAGCCGAGATTGAAACTCTTCCGCTCTTCTGTATGGCATCTCTCGCATTGATCGCTAAGTTTAAAAGTATTTGCTGAATCTGGTTCTCGTCAACTTCGACCGAGGGCAAGGCCTCAAGCCGTTCAAATTCAACTTCAATATCTGAGCCAACCAATCCCTCAATTAGTCCTAAGGAGTCCTCCACAACTTCTCTTAGATCGACGATCTTTGGTTGGAAAACCGCTCTCTTACTTAGCGTCAATAACTGCTGAGTTAAATGACAGGCAGAGTCGCTTGCCTCACAAATCGCTTGGAGGCGACGATAATGTAGCTGCTTGTGATCAAAATCCTTGAGCATCATATGGGCATAGCCACGGATTACCGTGAGGAGGTTATTGAAGTCATGCGCAACGCCACCAGCAAGCCTACCGACGGCTTCCATTTTTTGTGACCAATGAAGCTGTTGTTGAAGCTCACGTCGTTCAGAGGTATCCGTACACACTCCAATGGAACCTACAATTTCACCGTCCGGATCTCGCAGCGGAGAGGCACTAACCGAAAGCCATCGAGTTTCCCCATCTTTACCTTCAACTTCGAGTTCGTATGATTCAGATTCACCACCAAGTCGCTCAGCGTAGCGCTTATGCTGTCGGTTCTTTAATTCATTTAGCTTTTTGGGATCGGCTGGGTGAAAGAATTCATAAATACGCTTTCCTGCAAAGTTCTCCCAGCTAGCTCCTGCAACTCTTTCCGTCGCAGGGTTTCCGTAGATAATGTAGCCATCTGCATCACAACACATCACTACTTCTTGTAAGCTCTCGACCACATTTCGGAAAGTTGCTTCCGTATCTCCGACTATTTCCTTAAGACCTTGTAGTCGGCCACC
>QIGM01000034.1 GCA_003230795.1 bacterium | reverse complement strand
TAATCTCCTCGGGCATCTTTTTGTTAAAAGAACGAAGTCCCGCTTCAACATGGGCAACTGGAATATGTAGCTTCGCCGCAGCAAGCGCTGCTGCGAGTGTCGAATTAGTGTCGCCGTAGACTAGCACCACATCGGGGCTTTCAACTTGAAGAACCGCCTCGATACCGGCGAGCATTGCTGCAGTTTGTTCACCTTGAGGACCACCTTGGACGCCTAGATTTTGATCAGGCTTTGGGATTTCTAACTCCTCAAAGAAGAGTTCAGACATGTTGTAGTCGTAATGTGACATGTTGTAGTCGTAATGTTGTCCAGTATGGAGAAGATACTCTGAGAATTGCTCGCTATCTCTAAGGTGACGTGAAACCACCGCTGCTTTTACAAACTGAGGCCTTGCCCCAACGACGGTGAGAACTCTCTTCATACCTTAGGTTGCATTTTCAAGGGGAACGAGCAGCTCTGCCGCTTCCAATTGATAGGCGCGCGAGCAGTCGCTACATTCGTAGCGGTCATCGGCGGATGCGCTAAGCACTACCCCACAGGCACATGCCCAGCCCCGGCGAACAGCAGGAACACCGAGCATCAGTCCATATGCCGGTACGTCTTTGGTTACTACAGCGCCCGCAGCAATTAGAGCACAGGAGCCAATCTTCACTCCGCATACTATTGTTGCGTTCGCACCGATAGACGAGCCTCTACCGACAAGCGTTTGCTGATAGTCATCAGAAGTATTTCTAGGAAAAGCAGAGCGCGGAGTTCTTACGTTTGTAAAAACCATACTAGGGCCACAGAACACGTCATCCTCGAGCTCTACGCCTTCATAGATTGAAACATTGTTTTGGATCTTAACGTTATTGCCAATCCGAACTTTCGGCGCGACGTAGACATTCTGGCCAAGCGAACAGTTCTCGCCAATCTGGGCCGAACCGCAAACATGAGAAAAATGCCAAACCTTAGTACCTGCACCAAGCTCAGCCCCATCATCAACCCGTGCGTCTTCGTGCACAAAAAAATCTGACATCCTCTCTCTCCTAGCGTCTCTTAAGAAACGGATGTGAATCAAAGGCCGAGTTTACCACTTCGGCCTCCCTCAGTGAATGAACCAGTTCGAGCGCTGGCCGAGCATCATCAACACCGTAACCATTACCAGCCAAGATATCTTGGTAGACCATCGTGTGAAGATCAGTAAAGCCATCAGAGAAATCAAACTCTTCACCGTCTATCTTGAGAGAGCGATGTGCAAAGGTTCCATCCTCAGCACAAGCCTCCGGCAGATCGTCTTCTTCGACAGAAAGAAACCAGCGAACTCTGGCGCGTTCCAATTCAAGAGAGCCGGCAAGACGCCGAGGATCTCTTTGATGAAGAATAGCTCCCTCTACATCTCCAAAGAGCCACATCAGCATATCGAAAAAATGAATTCCGATATTCATCGCAACACCGCCCGATTTTTCCATCGAGCCCTTCCAAGAGTATTTATACCAAGCTCCACGACGCGTAACATAGCTAAGTACTACGTCGGCCTTATTGCGAAGCGGCTCTGCGCGTAGCTTCTCTTTGAGCGCAACAACTCCAGGGTGAACCCGAAGCTGAAGCACATTATAAATTTTTCTGCCGGTTTCCTCTTCAAGCTGAACAAGCGCCTCCAAGTTATGCGGCGTAATGATCAGCGGCTTTTCGCAGATAGCATCAGCACCCGCTCGAAGCGCAAGGCGCACATGAGCGTCATGTAAATAATTCGGCGAACAGACGCTGAGATAGTGAGGACGGTTCTCTTCGTCTCCGCGACGGAGCTTCTCAAGATGACGATCAAAACGTTCGATCTCGGTAAAAAAGGCGGCGTCTGGAAAATAAGAGTCGATCACCCCGACAGAGTCATGGGGATCGCAAGCAGCAATCAGGATATTGCCGGTATCTTTGATCGCCTTAAAATGCCGCGGCGCGATGAAGCCTGCTGCACCTACTAAGGCGAAATTCTTCGATGCACTCATAAATTATCTCGTAATCTTAATGTATCAATCTGCTCTTTGGCAGGCGACGCGTCAAGCAGGAGGAGCGAGGTGACTCCGCCGAGGAAGAATCAAGAGAAGCGAAGGTAGCGAACGTGTAAAACACGGGTTTTATCAAGCTGATTTCCACCTGTTAAACTTAGCTGAGGTCGGTGCTTACAAAAGTGTAGGCCTGCTATGCTAAAAGTACTGTTTAATTTCAATAGCTTAGCTGGGCCTGCAAATCTACACTCCAGGACTAACGAAGACTTGATCTACTATGGTATAATGCCCAGGTTTACTCGGGTTTATTGTCCCGCGTTTGTTCTTTATTTTTCTATTGGGAAGAAGATTACATCCCTCTCAGTCGGAGGCTGATGCTCGCGTTGTTGCGTCACAGCTTGCTACTGGGAAGGAGGAACGCTACTTAGGAACTTTTTGGAGGTTTACCCATGACGACTAATGAATTTCGGTGTATTCAATGTGGCCAGGAGATCGAAGACACCCCGGAAGCCCGTAAGTACTACGAGTGCCCGGCCTGCAAGAGTAAAGGCGAAGCAGAGGCTCTCGACGATGATACACGCAGTCGAATTCTGGATGAAGTCGCTGCGTCTGGACTGGGAACGACGTTGCAAGGAATGGCACAACGAGGACTTGGTGAACGACTGCTGCAGGACGCACTAAAATAAACGCGACTTTGGAGCTTCGGACCATACAGCACCTCCGCCTGCTCCGCGTTTAGGGTAGGGAGGTTCTCAAAACCATGAAGGTTTTGTCTTGGCGAACCTCCCTCCCTATTCTCTCTCAAGAATAGAAATGGGAAGGGAAGAAACCCTTAACCCGCACCTTTATCTATATCGTTGATAAATCCCGCAATGCCGATGTAGTTGAAGTGACAGCTACCGCAATCCATCTTTTCGGAGTTGCTTAT
>QIGM01000401.1 GCA_003230795.1 bacterium | reverse complement strand
GTGAGGAGCAGGACAGCGAGAACTCTCGCCTGGCCGAGATCGCAGGAAACATTTGTGATACGGTCTTTGTCGTTGGCTCGCTTAACCGCGATGCTTTACTGCAGGGCCTGAAAAAGGCTGGGCTCAAAGAAGGCGAATCTATTCAGCTATTTGATTCCAGAGACGAAGCCTTGGAGGCATTAAAAAATTACCGTGAGCCGGGAGATGTTGTCTTGTTAGAGAACGATCTCCCAGATCTCTATGAACTAGACATCCGATTGTAGGTACATGAGCAACTCTCCACGAAAAAACATTGCAATTCTTTTTGGCGGTCGCTCGGCAGAGCATGAGATTAGCGTAATCACCGGACTCGAGGTTGTAGATTCCCTTGATACGACTAAATACCAGGCTGTTCCTGTCTACATTGATGCTCAGGGTAAGTGGTGGACGGGTGATGCTGTTAAGAACAAAGAGTTCTACCGCAATCTCCCGGCTTCGCATTCAGATGTAAAAGAAGGGGCAGATGTAAAAGAAGTGGCACTGTTGCCATCTCCAGGAGTAGGAGGGCTAGTGACGCGCGGGTCTTCTGGTGGAGGTCTTAGCGGTCTCTTGGGTGGCAAGAAGGAAGAGGTAATTCCTGTTGATGTGTTCATGCCAATCTTTCACGGACAGTTCGGTGAGGATGGCTGTATCCAAGGACTATTCGAACTCGCTGATGTGGCCTACACAGGAGCAGGAGTTCTTGCCTCTTCAGTTGCGATGAATAAGCAGGCCTGTAAGGGCTTGCTGCATTCGACCGGGATTCCAGTTCTGCCTTCGGTGGTGATTCATAAGGAACGAGCACAGCGAGACCTCGCTGGGGTTAGAAACTTTATTGAACAAGCAGAGGGTCTGACGTCTTACCCCTTGTTTGTGAAGCCGATGAATCTTGGTTCCAGTGTTGGCGTGAGCCGCGTGGAGAATTCAGTGGAGCTTGATGCTGCGCTCGCTAAAGTGTTCGAGCTTGATTACTTGGCAATTATTGAACCCTGCATCACCGACCTACTTGAAATTAATGTTTCTGTGATGGAGACAACGGAAGGACCGAAGGTCTCAGTTGTTGAAGTGCCAGTTGCCAGTGGCAAAGTGCTTACCTACGAAGATAAGTATATGCGCGGTGGTGGTGCGAAGGGGAGTAAGGGGAAAGGCGGCTCAAAGAGCGGCTCCCAACGACTTTCTGGTATGGCAGGCCTCACGCGAGTTATTGATCCGGAAGATTTGGACGAAAAATACAAATCTACGGTGCAAAACTATGCGCTGCGCGCCTATCAGGCACTTGAGAGCGGTGGCTGCGTGCGTTTTGACTTTATGGTCGATACGTCTAAGGATCAACTCTACTTTAACGAACTCAATCCGATTCCAGGCTCAATGGCTTTCTATCTTTGGGAGAAAACCACGCCAGTTGTGCTCTATCCGCAGATTATTAATAATCTGATAGAGACGGCCGTGGCACGTCGAAAGATGAAGGCGGGACTGAAGCGTGAGATGGGCTTTAAGGCGATGTTCAGCTAGAAACGCTTAGCTAGAAGTGGGGTGAGCTGCTCGAAAGCTCAGCGTGCGTTCTTTTCATATTTAATATGGGTAACTTGAACCTTTCGCCGTTTCCTAGAGTCACGCGGCTCTTGGAAACCGGCAACGGGATCTCGCGTGTGGTTATTTCTAAGGTCAATTTCTTTTTGCAAGGAGGTGTCTCCGTGTCACCAGCAATTAAAGCCCAGATCCGTCAAGCATCTCGGGAGTCAGTATACGGCAATGTTGAGACGAATCGCGCTTGTCCACGTAGTCGAGGATGGGACAGAGGTGGATCTGCAACACTTGCGGTTATTGACAACTACGAAGGCTCTGATGATGCAATTGTCACATCGGAGTCTCAATTTGAACCGATGAAGACATGGTCACCTGGCGAAGATAGAAAACCGGGCGACATAACTGCCTAAAGACGCTTAACACGGAGCTGCATCACGCCACCGCACCAAGCAAGTTCGAATATCGTTTTCCCTCAACGTTACGAACTTGTTCGGCGTGGTGCGGCTCTATTTATTTTAGCTGCGTGCTCACTTTTCTCGCGACATCGTAGCTGCTTTGCGATCTCTTCGGCTGTACCGGTCCTCCCTTCGCACAGCTTGACCTGAGTGTTCACTCAAAGGTCTTGCTGGGTCCGGTGCAGCCACTAGAGAACGCTTCTTGATTTTAAGCTGGAAGCACAACACTGCATCGGGAGCCGCTACTCTGCATTTCCTAGTGTTTTCCCCTTAACACTAAGGTTTTGCGAGTCCCGATGCAGTTTTTCTTATCTCAATTCCTCACAACTTATCCGCCAAAGCGCAGACTAAGAAAATTATGCGCAGGGTTTCCCATAAGGTAACACTGGACGGCACTAGTCCTTCAGTTTCGATGTGTACTGAGAAAGGTAGACTTAGGGTGCGACTGAGGCGATGTGCTCGGTTTCGATTTGGTTTGCAACGCGAGGAGCCACTGAAGTGGTCGCGAGTTTTCCGGCTATACTTCGCTGAAGGTAGCCAAGGAGTATTCCTCCGAGAAGAAACACTGCACTCAATCCAACAAACACCTTACCGCCGTAGGTAACTAGTTCGTAGAAATCCAAGCGGGCTC